>JALORV010000023.1 GCA_025458735.1 Burkholderiaceae bacterium
CGTTCGCTACGCTCAAACAGGATGCGCCAGAAGTGTCTACGAGGCTCGCTGCGCTCGCGGGCCATGAACCCTGCGCTCCTCGGCGCTTCAGACGCACGCCGCGTCGCACCCGGACAGCCCTTTGCAGCAGGCATGGGTGGTTCTCGATGAGCGCTACGACGGTGGGTTGAGCGGCAGGCGGCGCGCTGATGTCGACGAACAGAGAACGAACACGAACGACGGCAACGGGCCAACGCGAGACCATCAACCCGCCACGAGATCCCGGACGCAAGGCGTTGCAGCCCTTGGCCAGAACGGCCGCCGCCTGGTCGACGCCCAGGAAGACGCCGACTCTCGAAGGGGCGGGCACTCCCTTGCGCCGCGCAACCGGGACAGCAGCGGGGCACACCCCCCTAGAACGGCCCGCTGCCCAGCCAGCGCTCGAGCTGCGCCTTGCGGTCGTTGCCCCAGAAGGGCTCGCCGTCGACGATGAAGAAGGGCGCGCCGAAGACCCGCGTCGTTCTCGGTCTTCAGCCGCTGCTTCCAGGGGGCGTCGTTCCAGGCCGCCTCGGCGGCGTCGGCGTCCAGGCCGCTCTCAGCCGCCAGGGCTTTCAACGCCACGGGGTCGCTGAGCAGCACACCACGTGTCCAGTAGGCGCGAAAAGCGGCACGCGCCCAGTCGGCGGCGGCTTGCGGCGACACCGTGTCGTGCCGGCCATGGCGTGCGGCCAGCGCGTCGACCCATTCGTTGGCAATATACGAGTAGGGCGAGGAGAAGTCGAACCAGAAGTCGACGGCGGTGCGGGGGGCGGGGTTCATGGCCGCACGATAAACCCGGCCGCGCAGGCCGTCCATCGGGCGCCCGCGCGTGGCCCCCGGTGCCGGCGCCGTCACGTCACGCAACACCAGGGCGGGCAGAAGACGCATCGGCATCCAGCAAGACTCGATGCTTCACGCGGTCTTCTCCTGGTGCATCACCCGGTCTGAAACGGACCGTCAGGCCCGGCGCGTGCTGGCGGCCAAGCGGCGGCGGGGAAGGCCTAGCCCTTCATCCGTCCCGCGCGCTCATCTGCCGGGCGATCGGGTCGTCGCTGCCGTGCTCGGGATCGCGGAAGTGCTGCAGCAGGAACTCCTCGTCGGTCGGGGACAGATCGAAGCGAAGGCTTGCCTCCTCGATGATCCTGGCGTCCCGCGACGGCTGCTCGGCCAGCCACCGGACCGCTCGACGCAGGCCCTCGTGCTCGGGCAGCAGCGAGCCTGCCGTCTTCATGATCGCGCGGCGCCCGTCGCCGCGATCAGCGACCCGGAAAAGACACGGGCCGTGAAGACCATGAAGACCATGAAGACCGAAATGTGCCTGCACTGCAGCGCTGTGAACAGCGCGTGTTCATCGGGCGCGCCTGCGGCCGTGGGTGGCCTGCGCTGCCTCATCGTTTCGCAAACGTGGCAAAGGTGTCGATCTTGTTCTGCGCCGCGAAGGTGCGTTCATAGTCCTGCAGCGCTTCCTCGTCGGCGCCTTCCTCGGGCTCTGCCACGACCGCGGTGTTCAGCAGCATGCGGGTACCTTCCTGGTAGACCACGGTGTCGACGGAAGGGTCGCTTTCCTTCAGCCGCAGCGCGCCCCAGATGTCGATCACGAACTCGTCGCCCTGCAGCGCGTCGCCGAAGGCCGGCGTCTTGCCTGGTTCCTGGTTGGCCAGCACATACCAGTGGCCGTGCTGCTTGGGGTCGCCCTGCTTGATGACCGTGAGCGACGACTTGAAGGCCGCGTTGCCGCGCAGCGTGGCGACGATGATGGCGGTGGACTGATCGCACCAGATCGGCACCTTGCCTTCATCGTCACCGCCTCGGGTCGGCGCCATCGGGTGGGCCAGCAACTGCTCGCCCTTGTACTGCCAGAACTCGGGGCGCTTCCACACTTCCTCCTGCGGGTTCAGCCGGGCCACTTCGCTCCTGTCTTTTTCACCCAGGTGCCGCGCCAGCTGCTTGACGAGGTCCCACTTCGAGGTTTCGGGGTCCATGTAGGCCTCGCGGAACGGCTCCTCTTCGGGGATCTCCTCGATCAGCCGGTCGACCAGATCCTTCTTGCTCAACTGCTTCAGGTCCTCCTCGCGCTGCCGCTGTCTGTCCAGCGTCTCCTTCTGGCGCTCGCTCGATGCCTTGCCCAGGCTCTCGGACACGCCCAGCTCGCGCAGGCCCCAGGACTCCGCCTCTCCGGCCTTGGTGCCGGCCTCCTTGATCAGCTCATCGCGGTTTGCCACCTCTTCGCCCATGTGCTGGCCGATGGTATGCGTCTCCAGGTAGGGGTCGAGCAGCGCGCGCGCCAGCGCGATGTCCTTCTCGACCTGGGTCGGCGGCTGGGGCATGGGCACGTGCTCGCCCTGAACCTCCTCCTGCTCGGACTCCGACTCGACGGCGTCCAGGAGCTCGGGCACGGGTTCCGGTCCGAATTCGGGCTCGACCGCCGCCGGGTCGACATTGGCGCGCGCCATGTAGCCTTCGTAGACCTTGCCGTCCGGCTTGGTGTACTGCACCCAGACATAGACGCCGTCGCCGGTGGCACGGTCGAGGTCGACCATCACCTGGGCCCCCACGGGCACCGTGATCTTGATGCCGCTGCGAAAGAGGCCGCCGCTTCGTACCACCAGTTCGTCGGCCTCGCCCTGGTCGACCTTCTTGGCATTGGACTTGTGTATGCCGGCGCCGCCGGGCTTGATCACGGTGGCCGCCTGCGGCGCGCGCTGCAGCACGTCCGCGCTGCCTCGGCGGACCTGCATGACGGCCTCTGGGCCTTGCCGCTGGAGGGTCGGCGCTCCGCGGTCGGCGAGGGCCTCGCGCTGCGCCGGCATGAAACGGCCCTGCAGCGCTTCCTCTTCCTCGCTATCCGTGAGCTGACGCGCGCCGAAGGCCGATTGCAGCAGCTGGCGCTGCGCCAGCTGCCGTGGGCTGTGGTCAAACAGCCCCACCTGGGCGCCGCCCGCACCGGACCTGTCGTCGCGCAGGGCCGCTGCCCGGCCGAGCGCCGGTCGAGGCGACGGGATATGTGCGGGGTCCATCGTGGCATGCTCCTGCGGGGGTCGAGCCCGCAGCTTAGCGATGTCAGGCCGAACCTGCCACCGGGAGTGCAGCGATGTCCCCCAGTGCGTGCGCGGCTCCCTGCCACCCCGGGGCCGCACGGGCGAGTCCTGCGCGCGAATCGCTGCGTCACCCCTGGGAAAGAGCGCGGCATTCCTCGCTGCATTGACGCAGCGCAGCACCACGGCGTCCAGGTCCAGTACCACGGGCCACCGCGGCCCGCAGGCAGGCCTCCGCGCGCCGGCCGGCCCGGCGCGGGTCCTGGGGATTGCCGACTGCGTTTGAGCCTCCTAGGCTCGAGTTTCCTGCCACTGGCTTTCGAGGGGGCAAGACAAAGCCAGGTGCTCTCCTCCTCTTGCTGGCGCTGACGCTGGCAAGCGGGTTGCCGATCTGGGCCGCCCCGCACTCGCAGGTCTCGACCCGCGCCTACGGGAATTCCAACATCAACCCGCCCTCGCCGATCTACGACGCCGAGTCCCTCTCGAGCAGCACAGGCGCGCCCCTGACCTCGTTCTCGTCGATGACCGCCAGCGATGCGCTGTGGTGGCTGTCGTCCGCTTCGCGCGCCCACGTCCAGCCCGGCCTGATCCAGCTGTACGGCGGCGACGCGGCCTCCGCCGTCCACGCTTGGCCCTCCACCAGCACCTATGTGACGGCCATCGCCCAGACCACCACCAGCGCGCGCTGGGACGACAGTTTCATCATCGATGGCGGCGCCCTCAACGGCACGGTCGGCCATCTCGTCGCCGGCTTTCAGGTGAGCGGCACGTTGGTCTCGATCTACGACGGCTCGGTCAACAGCGACGCCCGCATGGACCAGCAGTACCGTGCCTGGCTGCACCTGAGCAACTCAGCAACGGGACAGGACGTCTTCGAGAAGGGTGGGCAGCGCCACGTGGCCGACTATCTGGGCGACCGCTGGCTCGCCACCGACATGCCTTATCGCGCACCTGGCCTGTGGACCATCGCCATCGACTTCGAGTTCGGCACGCCGATCCAGGTCGACATCTGGGGCCACGTCGCCAGCAGCGTCAAATCCTATGCCTGCCCTCTCGGCACCTGCGTGCCGATGTCCAACATCGGCTCGACGGTGGACCTCGGACACACGATGTTCTGGGACGGCTTCCTCGGCGTGACCGATTCTTCCGGAAGTCCGGTGAACGATTATTCGCTGAGTTCCGATTCCGGTTTCGACTACCGCCACTCCGCGGTCCCGGTGCCGGAGCCCTCGGCCCCCCTGATGATGCTTGTCGGGCTGGGGCTCGTCGGCGGCCTGGCGCGCCGGCGCCTCCTCGGGTAACCATCCTCCGGAAGAGCCGGGGGGTTTGGACGCCGGAGCCGTCCAATGTGGCTGCGACGGTGCGCCTGGGGGCCTTCGCGCTGGCAGCTCACGGCGGGCCCGGGTCGCCCTGCGCTCGTCAAGCCGGCGCCTCTCGCTCCGACGCCGCCCGGGCGAGCCAGTGCGCGAGCATCGCGTAGAGCTGGCGCGCCTGCAGCGGCTTGGGCAGGTGATCGGACATGCCCGCATCGAGAAAGCGCTCACGGTCGGCGCTGAAGGCGTCGGCCGTCAGCGCGATGATGGGCGTGTGCCGATGGGGCGCGAGCGCGCGGATGCGCCGCGTGGCCTCGACGCCGTCGAGCTTCGGCATGTGCACGTCCATCAGGATGATGTCGTAGCCGACGCCGCCCGCCACGCGCTCCAGCGCCTGCAGGCCGTCGGCCGCGTCGTCGGGTTCGAGGCCGACGGCGCCCAGTTGCGCGCGCGCGACGATGCGGTTGACCTCGTTGTCGTCCACCACCAGCACACGGCTGCCGGCGAAGGCCGTGCGCAGCAGGTGCTCGGCCGTGTCCGCGCCGCCGGTCAGCCCGACATCGTCCTCGGCGCCCGGCGCCGCCGGCGCGGCCGGCAGCCGGGCGGTGAACCAGAACAGGCTGCCGGCACCGGGCTCGCTGCGCAGCCCGATCTCGCCGCCCATCGCGTGCACGAGGTAGCGGTTGATGGTCAGCCCGAGGCCGCTGCCCGCGCGGGCACGCTGCAGCGCCGGCCCGACCTGCTCGAAGGGCTCGAAGATGCGCGCCCTGTCGGCCTCGGGCACGCCGGGCCCGCTGTCCTCGATCTCGAAGCGGTACAGGCCGGCGGCGTCGTCGAGCGCTCGGCAGCGCAGCGAGACCGCACCGCGGTTCGCGAACTTGATCGCGTTGGCGGCGAAGTTGAGCAGCACCTGCCCGAGGCGCGTCGGGTCGCCGACGACGCGCCGGCTGGCGTCGACGTCGAGCTCGCCGGTCAGCTCGAGACCCTTGCGGCGCGCCTCCTCCCGCAACATCCCGAGCACGCGCGAGAAGACATTGCCCAGGTGCATCTCCACCGCCGCCAGCTCGATCTTGCCGCTCTCGATCTTGGAGATGTCGAGCACGTTGTTGACCAGCGCGAGCAGGTGGTCGGACGCCTGCGTCACGAGCGCCAGCCGCTCGCGCGCTGCGGGCTCGGCGACCTCTCGCCACAGCACTTCCGACAGGCCGAGGATCGCGTGCAGCGGCGTGCGGATCTCGTGGCTCATGCTGGCGAGGAAGTCGCCCTTGGCCCGGCTCGCCCGCTCGGCGGCCTCCTTGGCGAGCTGCAGTTCGCGCGTACGCTGCGCGACCTTGGCCTCGAGCTCGTCGTTGGCGCGCTTCAGGCGCTCGCGCAGCGCGACTTCCTCGAGCCAGCTGCGGTGCATCTCGCCGACGACGAAGTAGAACAGCATGCCGCCGAGCACGATCCCAATCCAGGTCGTGCCGAACTGCAGCAGCGCGATCGTCGGTGCCGGTGGCGGCAGCAGCCCGGCCGCGCCGAGCAGGAACAGGCCGAGCATGATGGCCAGCGCGAGCACCGTGGCCAGCACCATCTGGCGCAGCCCGAGCAGCCATCCGGCAAAGGCGACGAGCGTGAGATAGAGGTTGCTCGCGGCCGAGCGGAAGCCTCCCGTCGCATAGCAGACCAGCGTGATCGCGGCGAAACCGCTCCAGACCAGCACCTGCGCCGCGGCGCCGACGCGCCCGCGCCGGCACAGCAGGTTGGCCGCAACCATGCCGGCCAGCACCCCGAGATTGGCCACCAGGCGACGCCACTCGGTCATGCCGCGCCACTCGAGCACGGCGATCGCGATCAGCGCGAAACCGCCCGCGACCCATGTCGCCAGCCGGATGAACTGGCTGCGCCGCTCCTCTTGCAGCGTGAAGCCCGGCGGCGAGGTCTCTGGCATGGCGGTCGACTCCGGCACGAGGGTGGCGTGGCGCAGTGCATCCTACTCGCCGCCGCCGGGTCGGCCCGGTCGTCACGCCGCGATCGTCCGTTCCTCGGCCCGGCGGGCACGGCAGGTCGGCTCGCTGTCGACGCCGTGACGGTGGACGCGTGAGAAGCGACGGCCCAGGCGCGTGAGCATTTCGTAGCCGATCGTTCCGGCCTGCGCCGCGACGCGGTCGACGTCGCAGCTCGGCCCGATCAGGTCGACCGCATCGCCAGGCCGCAAGGCATCGGGTGGCAGCGCGGTCGCGTCGATCGTGACCGTGTCCATCGACACGCGGCCGACGATCGGCAGCTCGACCTCGCCGGCCCAGACGCTCGCGCGGTTGCCAAGGCTGCGCAGCCAGCCGTCGGCGTAGCCGACCGACGCGGTCGCGATGCGCGAGGGCCGGTCGCTGCTCCACGCATGGCCATAGCCGACCGGCGTGCCGGCCGGCAACTCGCGCACCTGGATCACCCGTGCCTGCAGCCGCAGCACCGGCCGCATCGGGTTGGGCGCGCCGGCCGCCGGGGCCAGGCCGTACAGCGCGGCGCCGGGGCGGACGAGGTCGAAGTGGTAGTCGCCGCCGAGGAAGATGCCCGACGAGTTGGCCAGGCTCGCCGGGGCCTGCGGCAGAGAGCGTCGCGCGGCTGCAAAGCGCACGAGTTGCGCCGCGTTGGCCGGATGCGCGGGATCGTCGGCGCAGGCCAGGTGGCTCATCACGAGTTCCACGCGCAGACCGAAGAAGGCGCCGCGATCGTCGGCGAGCGCGCGCAGTTCGCGCTCGTCGAGCCCGAGCCGCGCCATGCCGGTGTCGACCTGGACGATGGCGCCGAGCTCGCGGTCGAGCCGGTGCGCCAGCGCGCGCCAGGCATCGATCTGCGCCTGGCTGTTGAGGACAGGCCGCACGCCGTGGGCGACGAACTCTGCTTCGCTGCCGGGCAGCGGCCCGTGCAGCACCGACAGCGTCGCGTCGCGCGGCAGCAGCGGCTTCAGCACGATCGCCTCGTCGAGGTGGGCGACGAAGAACTGCCGGCAGCCGGCCGCGGCCAGCGCCGGGCCGACCTGTGCCGCGCCGAGCCCGTAGGCGTCGGCCTTGAGCACCGCGGCGCAGTCGGCGCCGCCGACGCGGGCCTTCAGCAGTCGCCAGTTGGCGACGATCGCGCCGAGGTCGATCGCCAGCACCGCGCCGGCGCCTTGCGAAGGCATGTCGCTCATCGAGGCTGCCCGGCCACCTCCACCGGCAGCGCCTGAGTCGCGCCCTGGCGGTCGAAGTAGTCCTTCGTCACCTTGGCCACCACCGGCGACAGCAGCAGCAGCGACACCAGGTTGGGGAAGGCCATGAAGGCGTTCAGCGTGTCGGCGACGAGCCAGACCAAATCCAGGTGCGTGACCGCGCCGACCAGCACGAACGCGGTCCAGAGCAACCGGTACGGCTTTTCCGACTTCGTGCCGACCAGATATTCCCAGCACTTCTCGCCGTAGTAGGCCCAGCCGAGGATCGTCGTGAACGCGAAGATCACGATCGCCACGGCCAGGAAGTTGGCGCCGAAGCCGGGCAGCGCGGTCTCGAAGGCCGCCGAGCTGAGCACCGCGCCCTTCAGGCCGCTCTGCCA
>JALORV010000393.1 GCA_025458735.1 Burkholderiaceae bacterium
CCGGGCGCTTCATCGCCGCCGCACGCCGACAGCAGCAGCGCCATCAGCAGCACCATGCCCTGCGTGGCGATCCGGCCGGGTATCGATGTCATGTTGCTCTCCCTCGTTTGCATGTTCTGACGCGCGCCGCGCGCGCTGCCCGGTCAGCATGACCTTGCAACGCCTGCAACTATGCGTGCCGGCCGCTCGCCGTCGCAAGCCGCCGGTTCACCGCGATGCGTTAGACCGATGGTCGGGTCTGCACACGCTGCGCACTTTCTCGGCCTGAAGTCCGCTGCGATTGGGAAAATTTCGCAGCGACGACTCCGCTGCGATCGACGCGTTACTATTTACTGAGCATGCCGTGCCGGATCCGCGCACGGCCGGAGGAAGGATCGCCGATGAGCCTGCCAGCGCGCGTCAAGATCGTCGATGTCGGCCCGCGCGACGGGCTGCAGAACGAGAAGCAGCTGATTGCCGCCGACGTCAAGGTCGAGCTGGTCGACCGACTCGGCGCCGCGGGCTTCAGCGCCATCGAGGTGACCTCGTTCGTATCGCCGAAGTGGGTGCCGCAGATGGGCGACGGTGCCGAGGTGATGGCGCGCATCCGGCGCCGGCCGGGTGTCGTCTACTCGGTGCTGGTGCCCAACATGAAGGGCTTCGAGGGCGCGCTGGCGGCGCGTGCCGACGAGGTCGTTGTCTTCGGCGCCGCCAGCGAGGCGTTCTCGCAGAAGAACATCAACTGCTCGATCGCCGAGTCGATCGAGCGCTTCCGTCCGGTCGTCGCCGCCGCGCGCGCCGCCGGCATGCATGTACGTGGCGCGATCTCCTGCGCGCTCGGCTGTCCGTACGAAGGCGACGTCAATCCCGAAGCGGTGCGCTACGTTGCCCAGCTGATGCACGACATCGGCGTGCAGCATGTCGGCGTGGCCGACACCATCGGCACCGGCACGCCGGAGCGGACCAAGCGCGCGATGGACGCCGCGCTGCAGGTCTACAGCCTGGACGCGGTGTCCGGTCACTTCCACGACACCTACGGCATGGCCACCGCCAACGTGTACGCCTGCCTCGAACTGGGCATTGCGACGTTCGACACCAGCATCGCCGGGCTGGGCGGCTGTCCCTACGCCAGGGGCGCCACCGGCTCGGGCGCCAGGCCACGACGCGCGCCGGCAACGCGGTGACCGCGAAACTGGCGGCCTGATCGCCCGCACTTCACGCGATCGGCGGCCTTTGCCGCCGTTGAGTTAGCGCCCGCACCGCCCCGCGGCGACCGCTCATTCGCGCGCGCGACCGCTCGTCAGCGACCGGCGGCGATTGATGCCCATTTCAGCGAATTGGTCCGCGCCCCGCTCGGGAAAATCCACTGCGTGATCGATCCGCGTCCGGCGTGCACCGCAGGCCGTTCATCCGATGTGGCTGAACTGCGCGCGCGGTGGCGCCGATAGCACTCGGAAGCATCGTGGATCACGACGCCGGATTCAGGAGCACGCAGCATGTCGGTTAGCAGTTACCAACTCGCCAGTGTCGCGCCAGCGTGGCGCGATCGCGGCTTCACGCTGATCGAGCTGGTGGTGGTGATGGCCGTCATCGCCATCCTGGCATCGATCGCGATCCCGAATTACAGCGAGTACATCGTGCGCTCGAACCGTTCGGCGGCGCAGTCGTTCATCAGCGACGTCGCCTCGCGCCAGGCGCAGTTCTTCCTCGACCGCCGCACCTACGCCACGACGCTGGCGGCACTGAACCTGACGCCGCCGGCCGAGGTCGCCAACCGCTACACGGTGGCGATCGACGTCGTGCAGGGCCCGCCGCTCGCCTACACCGTGACGGCCACGCCGACCGGTGCCCAGGCGCATGACCGCTGCGGCGCGATGACGATCAATCAGGCCGGCAACAAGACGGCTGCCGAGACCCGCTGCTGGTAGGAGCCGACGATGAAGTCCCTGCAACGCCCCGTCCGTCCCCTTCGTTCCCGCGGCTTCACGCTGGTGGAGGCCGTCACCGTGATCGCCATCCTGGCGATCCTGACCGGCATCGGCAGCGCCAGCTTCGTCTGGCTCAACCAGTCGACCTCGATCCGCGGCGCGGCCTACGACCTGGTGGCCGACCTCGACTACGCGCGCAGCGAGGCCGTCAAGCGCAACGACGACGTCACCGTGCAGCCGATCAACGCCGACTGGCGCCTCGGCTGGCAGGTCGTTGCCGGCAATGAAGTGCTGCGCTCGCGCGATGCGCTCGGCGCGCAGGTCGGCTTCGCCGCGGCGCCGGCCACGCTGACCTTCGACGGCGGCGGCCGCGCCTCGCTCGCCACCGTGCGCAACTTCCAGATCTGCCCGCCGCAGGGCGCGGCCGTGGCCGGCCGCGTCGTGCGCATCGATCCGTCGGGCCTGTCGCGCTCGACGCGGTCCACCTGCTCCGTCTAGCTTCCATGCGGATGCGCCGCGCCGCTGCCGGTTTCGCGCTGATCGAGTCGATGGTCACGATCGTCGTGATCGCGTTCGGCCTGCTCGGCGTCGCCGGCCTGGTGTCGCGCTCGTTCGTTACCGAGGCCGAGGCCAACCAGCGCACCCAGGCGCAGCTGCTGCTGCAGGACATGGTGAGCCGCATCGAGGCCAACCGTGGCAACGCCGCCACCTACGTCACCGGCGACAACGGCATCACCGGCTATGTCGACGTCAATGGCAACCCGACCCTGCTCAGCTGCGATCCGGCCAGTGTCCTGGTGGAACGCGACCGCTGCGAGTGGGGCCAGATGATCGCCGGCGCCGACGAGCGCATCGATGCGCGCAACGCCTCGATGCTGATCGGCGCCATCGGCTGCATCTACGAGCTGGACGCCTTCAACCGCGTCTACGCGATCTCGATCGCCTGGCAGGGTCCGAGCGCGACCAGCGAGCCGGCCGCCGATCCGGCCTTTCCGCCGTCGGGTTGCGGCCGCGGGCTGTACGGCGACGAGACCCAGCGGCGCCTGGTCACCACCCTGCTGCGCATCGGCACGCTGAACCCGCCGGCCGGTGGTGGCGGTGGAGGCGGCGCGGGCGGAGCCGGCGGCGGCGCAGCCCCCGGCACCGGCGGATGACTTCGATGCAGCGCCACTACCGCGCCAGCGCGGGCTTCTCGCTCGTCGAGCTGATGATCGCGATGACCATCGGCCTGCTGCTGCTGACTGTGCTGGCGGCATTGTTCAGCGACTCGACGGCAGGCCGCAACGCGCTCGAGCGCGTCACCCGGCTGACCGAGAACTCGCGCTTTGCCGCCGACGTCATCGGCGACGACATCCGGCACGCCGGCTTCTACGGCAACTTCATGCCGCCGACGAACGCGGTCTATCAGGATCCGCCGCCGTGCACCTGGAGCACGGTCGACGTGACGCAGATCGGCTGGGACCCGAACCAGCCGGCGCCG
>JALORV010000024.1 GCA_025458735.1 Burkholderiaceae bacterium
CGCCCACCTGCCGGCTGTCATCGAACCGTCATCGCGACTCTCTATGGTCCGCCGCGACAAGCACAAGCCGCACAGGCGAAAGCCAGAATTGCAGACCAGTCCCGAGCTTTACCTGAACCGGGAGCTGTCGATGCTCGCGTTCCACGAACGCGTGCTGGCGATGGCAACGCGCAGCGCGGTGCCCCTGGCCGAGCGGCTGCGCTACATCTGCATCGTTTCGTCCAACCTCGACGAGTTCTTCGAAGTCCGCATCTCGGACCTGAGCGAGGAGATCCGCGAGACCGGCGGCGCCTCGCCGCTGGCGCCGGCCTACGCCGAGATCCTGCAGCGGGCGCACCTGCTGGTGCACGAGCAGTACCTGCTCTTCAACCAGACCATCATGCCCGCGCTCGAACGGCGCGACATCGTCGTGCTCAACCATGCGCAGCGCAACGAGGAGCAGCGCGCCTGGGTGCGCGAGTACTTCATGCGCGAGGTGCGGCCGTTGCTGTCGCCGATCGGACTCGACCCCTCGCACCCGTTCCCGCAGGTGCTCAACAAGTCCCTCAATTTCATACTGCAGCTGGAAGGCAAGGACGCCTTCGGCCGGCCGTCGGCGACAGCCATCCTGAAGATCCCGCGCGTCCTGCCGCGGGTCATTCCGCTGCCGGCGCGGCTGGTGCCCGGCAAGCAGGCCTTCGTGCTGCTGTCATCGGTGATCCGCGCCCACCTGCAGGATGTTTTTCCGGGCCGCGAGATCGGCGGTTTCTCGCAGTTCCGCGTCACGCGCGACTCGGACCTGAGCGTCGACGAGCGCGAGGTGCACAACCTGCGGCAGGCGCTGCGCATGGAGCTCACGCAGCGGCACTTCGGCAATGCGGTACGACTCGAGGTGCTGGCCACCTGCCCGCCGCACCTTCAGGCCCTGCTGCAGGAGCAGTTCCAGCTGCCGGAGCAGGCGGTGTTCCGCGTCGATGGGCCGGTGAACCTGGTGCGCCTGAACCAGCTGGTCGACCAGCTGACGCAGCCGGCGCTGCGCTGGACGCCGTTTGCGCCGGCCTGGCCGACGAAGCTGGCGACCGGCTCCGACATGTTCGAGGCGATGCGGCGTGGCGACATCCTGATGCACCATCCGTTCGAGAGCTTCGAGCCGGTGATCGAGTTCCTGCGGCAGGCGGCGGTCGACAGCAAGGTCGTCGCCATCCGCATGACGCTGTACCGGACCGGCATCAGCTCCGTGCTGGTCGACATCCTCGAGGACGCTGCGCGGCGCGGCAAGGAAGTGACGGTGATCGTCGAGCTGAAGGCGCGCTTCGACGAGGAAGCCAACATCAACCTGGCCGAGCGTCTCGAGGCGGTCGGCGCGCAGGTCGTCTACGGCGTGGTCGGCCTGAAGACGCACGGCAAGATGACGCTGGTGATGCGGCGCGAGGACGTGCGCGGCAAGCAGCGGCTGGTGCCTTATGCGCACCTGGGCACCGGCAACTACCACCCGACCACGACCAAGCTCTATACGGACTTCGGCATGCTGACGGCCAACGCCGAGCTGTGCGAGGACGTCGAGCGCGTCTTCATGCACCTGACGAGCCTCACCAAGGTCGAGCGCCTGAAGCACCTCTGGCTGGCGCCGTTCACGCTGCACAAGAACCTGCTGGCCGCCCTGAACGAAGAAGTGGTGCAGGCGCGGGCCGGCAAGCCGGCGCGCGTGATTGCCAAGATGAACGCGCTGACCGACGAGGCGACCATCCTCGCGCTCTACTCCGCTGCGCAGGCGGGCGTGAAGATCGACCTGATCGTGCGCGGCGCCTGCGCGCTGAAGCCGGGCGTCAAGGGGCTGTCGGAGAACATCCGCGTGCGCTCGATCGTCGGCCGCTTCCTCGAACATCACCGCATCTACTTCTTCCGCAACGGCGGCAAGCCGCGCGTGTACCTCTCGAGTGCAGACTGGATGGGACGCAACCTGTTCCGGCGCATCGAGGTGGCATGGCCGGTGCTCGATCCCAAGCTGGCGCGGCGCGTGATCGACGAAGGGCTGAAGCCCTACCTGGAGGACACGCGCGATGCCTGGCAGCTGACGGCCGACGGCAGCTACCGAATGCCGCGCGGAGGTGCCCGTGGCGTATCGGCCCAGCAGGCCCTGCTGGCCAAGCTGGCGGCGGCGATCACGACATAGGCGCGCGCGGCTGTGGAACTCATCCTGTGGCGTCATGCCGAGGCCGAGATCGGAGAGCCCGACCTTGGCCGCCGCCTGACCGGGCGCGGCGAGAAGCAGGCGCGTCGGGTTGCCGAATGGCTGCACGCGCATCTGCCGGACAGCGCGCGCATCCTGGTCAGTCCGGCCACGCGGGCGCAACAGACAGCGCAGGCGCTGGCCGACATCTCGCATCGCAAGCTGCGCACGATCGACGAGATCGCGCCGGGCGCCGGCGTGCGCGATCTGCTGCAGGCGGCGGACTGGCCGCGGGCCAAGGTGCCGGTCGTGCTGGTCGGGCACCAGCCGACGCTGGGGCATGTCGCGAGCTACCTGCTGGGCGGCGAGGTGCAGGACTGGTCGGTGAAGAAGTCGGGCGTCTGGTGGCTGAGCTCGCGTGAACGCGATGGTGCCGAGCAGACCGTGCTGCGCGCGGTGGTGAGCCCCGACCTGCTGTAAGCCGGCGCGGCGGCCGGGCGCGCCGCGGGGTCTAGAGTGCGCGCACCGTGAACGACAGGCCGACGCGCGACCAGTGCGCGGCCTCTTCCTCGAGCAGGAACTGCGTCAGCGGGTGGCGAACAAGCCACTGGGCGTCGAGCGCGAACTCGATCGCGCGGCCGAACTTCAGCGTATGCCGCGGCAGATCGACCGCACGGCGCGCGTGATTCACGATCACGGCCAGGCGCAGCGCCAGGATTTTCATCAGCCGTTCGCGATCTTCCAGCGCCTGGTGCACCTTGCGCAGGTTGCCGCGCTGGGCCAGCACCAGCACGGCGATGCGCTCCTGATCGGAGGTCGAGAAGCCGGCCAGGTCGGCGTGCTGCACCAGGTAGGCCGAGTGCTTGTGATAGTCGCTGTGCGAGATGGCGAATCCGATCTCGTGCAATTGCGCTGCCCACGCGAGCCGCTTGACGAGCTCGTCGGGAGCGGCGGGGGCAAGCTCGGCGTACAGGGTCCGAGCCGTGGCCGCCACACGCTCGGCCTGCGCGCGGTCGACGCCGAAGCGCTCGAGCATGCGCTCGACGGTGGCGTCGCGCAGGTCGTTCTGCTCGCGGCGCCCGAGCAGGTCGTACAGCACGCCGACGCGCAGCGCGCCGCGTGCCGGCCGCATGGCATCGATGCCCAGGGTCTCGAACACCGCCGACAGCACCGCCACGCCGCCGGCCAGCACTTCCTGCCGGTCGGGCTTGAGCCCGGCGAGCCGGATGCGGCGGATCTCGCCGGCGTCGAGCAGCGCATGGCGCAGCTTGAGCAGCCCCTCGCCGTTGATGGTGCCGTCGGACCACCCCTGCGCGCGCATGATCTCCGAAACCGCGCCGACCGTGCCGCTCGAACCGAAGGCCTCTTCCCAATGGGCGCGCGAAAAGCTGGCGATTGCCTCCTCGAACTCCGCGGCGGCCGCGACCTGCGCTTTCTTCAGCGACGCGCGGTCGATGCGGCCATCCTTGAAGAAGCGCAGCGAGGTGTTGACACAGCCGACCTTGAACGACTCGGCGGCGGCGGCCGTGAAGCCCCGCCCGACGATAATCTCGGTCGAGGCGCCGCCGATGTCGACCACCAGCCGGCGCTGCTCCGAGGGCGGCAGCGTGTGCATGCAGCCCTCGAACACCAGGCGGGCTTCCTCGCGCCCGGAGATCACCTCGATCGGATAGCCGAGCGTGTTCTGTGCCTCGACCAGAAAGTCATTGACGTTGCGGGCCAGCCGCAGCGTCTGCGTGCCGACGGCTCGCACCTGCTCCGGCGGCATGCCGCGCAGCCGCTCGTTCATGCGGGCCAGCGTTTCGAGCGCGATCTCGATCGACTTCTTGGTGAGCTTGTTCGACTCGTCCAGCCCGGCTGCCAGGCGCACCGTTTCCTTCCAGTAGCCCTCGCGCACGATGTGCGAACCGTCGACGCGGCCGATCTCCAGCCGGAAGCTGTTGGAGCCGAGATCGACTGCTGCAAGATTCATGACGCAGCTCCGCTGCCGACCAGTGCATCGGCGAACTCGGTCGCTGAAAACGGCTGCAGGTCGTCGATGCCTTCGCCGACGCCGATGAACAGGATCGGCAGCGGCCGCTCGCCGCGGGCCGCAGCGATCGCCGCGAGCACGCCGCCCTTGGCCGTGCCGTCGAGCTTGGTGACCACCAGCCCGGTGAGCCCGACGGCGGCATCGAAGGCCTGCACCTGCGCCAGCGCGTTCTGGCCGTTGGTGCCGTCGACGATCAGCAGCACTTCGTGCGGCGCACCGGCCAGCGCCTTGTCCTGCGCGCGCCGGACGCGCTTGAGCTCTTCCATCAGATGCGTCTGCGTCGGCAGACGCCCGGCAGTGTCGGCGATCAGCACGTCGATGCCGCGCGCCTTCGCCGCCGCCACGGCGTCGTAGACCACGGCCGCCGGATCGCCGCCGCTCTGCGCGATCACTTCGACATTGTTGCGCGCGCCCCAGACCGTCAGCTGCTCGCGCGCGGCGGCGCGAAAGGTGTCGCCCGCGGCCAGCAGCACCGAACGCTGGTGATCCGCGAACCACTTGGCGAGCTTGCCGATCGACGTCGTCTTGCCGGCGCCGTTGACGCCGCACACCATCACCACGTACGGCCGCTCGTGCGTCAGGTCGAGGCGGCCTTCGGCCGGTGCCAGGCGGCGCGCGAGTTCATCACGCAGCGCCAGCCGCACCTCGTCCTGGGTCTTGAGGCCGTCGAGCTTGATGCGCGTGCGCAGCGCGTCGATCAGCTGGCCCGCGGTGGTCACACCGACATCGGCGCCGATCAGTGCGGCCTCGAGTTCCTCGAGGAAGGCGTCGTCGATGACGCCGCCGGAGAACAGCCCGACGATATTGACGCGCGTCTTGCTGAGCCCGCGCTTGAGGCGCGAGAGCCAGCCGCCCTTGGCGCCGTCCGGTGATGCGGGGCTTATCATTCGACGATGCGGGGAAGGCGGCCGGAACGCGCTGCAGCGGGTGAACGGGACAGCGTGCGACGCGCGCCGCAGCCTGAGACTCGTTCGAGTGTAACAAAGCAGGATCGCGCGCCGGTGACGCGCGGCACGCTGCGGCGCGCGCCGCAGCAGGTGCGCATCGTCGGGGGCCGCTGGAAGCGCACGCCGCTGCCGGTCGCAGCGGTCGAAGGACTTCGCCCGACGCCCGATCGTGTACGCGAGACGGTGTTCAACTGGCTCGCACACCTGCGGCCCGACCTGGCCAGCGTGCGCGGCCTCGATCTTTTTGCCGGCACCGGCGCCCTGGGTTTCGAACTCGCCTCGCGCGGCGCCGCTACCGTGGTGCTGGTGGAAAGCCACCCCCGCGCGCTCGAGCGGCTGCGCGCGATCCAGGCGCGACTGGCGGCCAGCCAGGTGCAGATCGTGGCCGGCGATGCGCTGGCGCAGGCGGCGCGCTGGCCGGCTGCGAGCTTCGACCTCGTGTTCCTCGACCCGCCCTTCGAGTCGCCGCTGCAGGCTCCCGCGCTGGCAGCCGCCCGCCGCCTGCTGGCCGACGGAGGACTCATCTACCTCGAGGCGCCGCAGCCGCTCAGCCCGGCGGCCGCCGGGGCTGCAGGGCTCGAGATCGTCCGCAGTGGACGGGCCGGCCGCGTTGCTTTCCATTTGCTGCGCCAGCAGACACCATGAATAATGCCCCGCGCCTGCGCGTGCGGCCATCCGGCACCGCGCCGACTGCAAAGGAGCCTGAGCCATGGTGATCGCCGTGTACCCCGGAACCTTCGACCCGCTGACCCGCGGCCACGAAGATCTGGTCCGGCGGGCGGCCGGCCTGTTCTCCAAGCTCGTCGTCGGCGTGGCCGACAGCCGCAACAAGAAGCCGTTCTTCGTGCTGGACGAGCGGATCGCGATCGCGCGCGAGGTGCTTTCGCACTATCCGAACGTGGAAGTCGCCGGCTTCCGTGGCCTGTTGAAGGATTTCGTGCGCGACCAGAATGCGCGCGTGATCGTGCGCGGCCTGCGCGCGGTGTCGGACTTCGAGTACGAGTTCCAGATGGCCGGCATGAACCGCTACCTGCTGCCGGATGTCGAGACGATGTTCCTGACGCCCTCCGACCAGTACCAGTTCATCTCGGGCACCATCGTGCGCGAGATTGCCCAGCTGGGCGGCGATGTCAGCAAGTTCGTCTTCCCGTCGGTCGAGAAATGGCTGAAGGCGAAGATCCGGCAGCTGGGCGGCACGGCTGAGTGAGGCGGTGCCGCGCGGCATCGGCGGCGACTCTCCGCAAGTGCCGGCGCCCGCGCGCGATCCGCGCCTGGATGCGCTGCGCGGCTTCGCGCTGGCCGGCATCCTGCTGGTCAACATCCAGTCGTTCCTGAGCGGCGCCAGCAATCCGATGGGCTACCTGCCGGCCGCCGCCGGCTGGGCCGACCGCGTGGCCTACTTCGTCACGGCCGCGTTCGTCGTCGGCAAGTTCATGCCGCTGTTCGGCATGCTGTTCGGAGCGGGCTTCGCACTGCTGTACGACAAGCTGGCTGCCGCCAGCGATGATCCGCGTGCGGCTTATCGCCGTCGCCTGCTGTTCCTGCTCGTGTTCGGGCTGCTGCACGGCGGCCTGCTGTACTTCGGCGACATCACGCACACCTATGCGATCGCCGGCTTTGCGCTGCTGCGCTACGTGCAGCAGGACGCGGCCGACCTCGGGCGCGCCGCGGCTCGCTGGTGGCTGGCCGCGGTGGTGTGGACACTGGTGCTGAGCATGCTGGCCGAGGTTGCGTCCGGACCGACCGCGGGCATGACTGGCGACGACTGGACGGCCGAGCTGACCGAGAGCGTCGCCTTCAACGCGGCCGCCAGCGTGGCGCTGGGCTACGTCGCGCAGTGGCCGCTGCGCTTCGAGATGTTCCTGTGGCAGGCGCAGGCCAACCTGCTCAGCCTGCCGATGGTGATCGCGCTGATGCTGACGGGCATGCTGGCCGAGCGCGCCGGCTGGCTGCGCGATCCGGCGGCGCCGGCGTGGGACAACGCGCGGCGCATCGGACTGGCAGTCGGCCTGCCGTGCGGACTCATCTACGGCGCGTGGTCCGCGATGAACGCGGAGGTCGCCGACAACCTGATGATGCCCGGCGCCATGATGGTGGTGCAGACCGCGGGCCTCACGCTGTCCTTCGCCTATGCGGTGACGATCCTGCGGCACGCGCCTGCCTGGCTGGTCGTGGCGCCGGCGGGGCGCATGCCGCTGACGAACTACCTGCTGCAGTCGCTGGCGATGGGCCTGCTGCTGACGGGCTGGGGGCTGGGACTGGGCGACGTGCTTTCGTACTGGCAGCTCAGCGCGCTGGCGCTGGTGATTTTCGCCGTGCAGGTGCTGCTCAGTCGCTGGTGGCTGGCGCGGGCTGCGCAAGGCCCGCTCGAAGCGCTGTGGCGGGCCTGGACCGCGGGCAGCGGCCGACGCAATCCGCCGCCGCGGTGACGCCGAAGTGGACCGTCGGCCCGACGCTACAAGGCCAGCGTCAGCTCGATCGTGTCACCGGTCCGCAGCTCGCCGCCGGCGCCGCGCGTCACGATGGCGTTGACGCCGAAGGTCACGCCACCCGCCGCATCGTCCCGGCGGTACTGCGCCAG
>JALORV010000394.1 GCA_025458735.1 Burkholderiaceae bacterium
CGCCGCGGAGTCCAGGCCTGCGGCGGCAGCAGCCGTGCCCAAGGGCGAAGAGCAGCGCGCACAGGCGGCGCTCGAGGGCAGGCCGGTCGAGCCGCGTGCCGTGGAGCCGAAGCCGGCGGAAGCAAAAGCTCCGGAAGCGAAGCCGACCGAGCCGAAGCCGGCCGACGCCAAGGCGACCGACGCGAAGTCGTCGTCCGTCAAGGCCGGCGAGAAGCTGCCGGCCCCGACCAAGGGCGGCAAGTTCGCTGTGCAAACGGCGGCCACCTCGACCGAAGCTGCGGCTCGCGAGCTGGCCGATCGGCTGCGCAAGGCAGGGCTGCCGCCGTACACCGAGCGGGTCGAGACCGCCGAGGGCATGCGCTATCGCGTGCGGGTCGGCCCCGCGCGCCTGAAGTCACTCGGCCTGTCGGCCAATGTCGTCGGTGCCTGAGGCCCGATGAGTCCGGTCGACTGGGCCGTGGTCGCGATCGTCGGCCTGTCGATCCTGCTGGGCGTGGTGCGCGGCGTCGTGCGCGAACTTTTCGCGCTCACTGGCTGGATCGTCGGCGTGATCCTCGCGCTGCGCTTCGCCGAGCCGCTCGCCGCCATCCTCCCGTTCGAGCTGCCGCTCGGCGCCCGCATGGCGCTGGCGGGACTGACCATTGTCGTTGCGACACTGCTGCTGGCGGCGCTGGCCGCGGTTGCCCTGCGCGCCGCGCTCTCGGCGGCGCGCATCTCTTTCGAGGATCGGCTGCTCGGCGGCGTGTTCGGCACCGTCCGCGGTGCCATTCTGGTCGGACTGGCAGTGCTGCTGGCAACGGCGGCGGGCGGCACCCGCCAGCCGTGGTGGCAGGAGTCGCTGCTGTTGCCTTGGGTGCAGGCGAGCGTACGATTCGCGTCGCCGTTGCTGCCGCAGTCGATGGCGCGCGTCGTGTCGCGTCCGGCCCACGGGGAGAAGTGATATGTGCGGGATCGTCGGAGTCGTTGCGACCTCGCCGGTGAACCAGCTGCTGTATGACTCCCTGCAGCTGCTGCAGCACCGCGGGCAGGACGCCGCCGGCATCGCGACCGGGGCCGGCAGCACCTTCTCGATGTGGAAGGGCAACGGCATGGTGCGCGAGATCTTCCGCACGCGGAACATGCGCAACCTCACCGGCAATGCAGGCATTGCCCACGTGCGTTATCCGACAGCCGGGTCGGCCACCAATCCGGAGGAAGCCCAGCCGTTCTACGTCAATGCCCCATTTGGCATCACGCTCGGCCACAACGGCAACCTGACCAATGCGGAGCAGCTGAAAAGCGAGATGTTCCGCATCGATCGCCGCCACATCAACACGACCTCGGATTCCGAGGTGCTGCTGAACGTGCTGGCGCACGAACTGCAGGAGCAGAGTTCCACCTATACGCTCGATCCGGCCACCATTTTCCGCGCGGTGGCAGGCCTGCACGGCCGGGTGCGCGGTGCCTACGCCTGTGTTGCCCACATCGCCGGCCACGGCATCCTGGCTTTCCGCGACCCCTATGGCATCCGGCCGCTGTGCTACGGCATCAACGAGACGGACAACGGCACCGAATACCTGGTTGCCAGCGAGTCCGTGGCGCTCGAGGGCTCGGGCTTCCGCTTCGTGCGCGACGTCGCCCCCGGCGAAGCCGTCTTCATCGATCTGGACGGCAATTTCTACGCCCAGCAATGCGCCGAGTCGGCCTCGCTCAACCCCTGCATCTTCGAGTATGTCTACTTCGCGCGCCCGGACTCGGTGATCGACGGGGTGAGCGTGTACGCGTCGCGCCTGAAGATGGGCGAGCACCTCGCCGAGAAGATCCGCCGCGAGTTCCACAGCGGCGACATCGACGTGGTGATGCCGATTCCGGACACCTCGCGGCCGGCGGCGATGCAGCTCGCGATGAAGCTCGGGCTCGAGTTCCGCGAGGGCTTCTTCAAGAACCGCTATGTGGGCCGCACCTTCATCATGCCGGGGCAGTCGGTGCGCCGGAAGAGCGTGCGGCAGAAGCTCAACGCGCTGCCGACCGAGTTCAAGGGCAAGAACGTGCTGCTGGTCGACGATTCGATCGTGCGCGGCACGACATCGCGCGAGATCGTCAACATGGCGCGCGAGTCGGGCGCCAACCGCGTGATCTTCGCCTCTGCCGCGCCGCCGGTGAGATACCCGAACGTCTACGGGATCGACATGCCGACACGCAGCGAGCTGATCGCGCACGGACGTTCGGACGAGGAGATCAAGCGCATGATCGAGGCCGACGGCCTCGTGTACCAGGACATCGACGCCATGAAGCGCTCGGTGTCCGAACTGGCGCCGCACCTGACCCGCTTCGAGGCGAGCTGCTTCGATGGTGTCTACATCACCGGCGACGTTTCGCCGGAGTACCTCGACCGCCTCGAAGCCAGCCGCGACGCCGCTGGCGGCGCCGAGGGCGAGCCGCGCGCGCAGCTCAACCTGAATCTCGCATCTGCCGACTGAGCCGATCCGGCCGGCTGGCTGCCTTCGGCGGGTCGGTTACACTTTGCCCCATCGCGCCGATTTGAAGTCTCAGCTTGCGGGCGCTTAACAAATACGGCTAAAGCGAGGGGCTGAATCAACCCGCCGCGCTGACGCCGGCGGGTTTTTTTGCGGCAGACAGCGCCGACAGCTTCGACTTCGACACGCGCGCGGTGCGTGCCGGCACCCTGCGCTCGCCGTTCAACGAGCACAGTGAAGCCGTCTTCCTGACGTCGAGCTTCGTGTTCGACAGCGCCGCGCAGGCGGCCGAGCGCTTCGCCGGCGTCGACGAGGGCTACGTCTACTCGCGCTTCACGAATCCGACGGTGCGCATGTTCGAGCAGCGCCTGGCTTCGCTCGAGGGCGCCGAAGACGGCCTCGCAACGGCGTCCGGCATGTCGGCGATCATGGCGATCTGCCTGGCGACGCTGAAGGCGGGCGATCACGTGCTGTGCGCAGCCAATGTGTTCGGCGCGACAGTGCAGCTGTTCTCGACGGTGCTGTCGCGCTACGGCATCGAGGTCAGTTACGTGAACGCGGCCGATCCCGCGTCATGGCGGGCGGCGGCAACGCCGCGTACGCGTCTGATGTACTGCGAGACGCCGTCCAATCCGCTGATGGAGATCACCGACCTAGCAGCGTTTGCGGCGCTCGGCCGCGAAATCGGTGCGTTCACGGTGGTCGACAACTGCTTCTGCACGCCGGTGCTGCAGCGGCCGCTCGAGTTCGGTGTCGACGCGGTCATGCACTCGGCCACCAAGTACCTCGACGGGCAGGGCAGGGTGCTCGGCGGCGCGGTGCTCGGTTCGCGGTCCTTCATCCGTGACAAGCTGCTGCCGGTGCTTCGCACCACCGGTCCGAGCCTGTCACCGTTCAATGCATGGGTGCTGCTCAAGGGGCTGGAAACGCTCGGCATACGGATGCGCGCGCAGTGCGCCACGGCGATCGAACTGGCGCGCTGGCTCGAAGCGCACCCGGCGGTGAAACGCGTTCACTTTCCAGGCCTCGCCTCGCATCCGCAGGCGGCGCTGTGCGCACGTCAAC
>JALORV010000395.1 GCA_025458735.1 Burkholderiaceae bacterium
AAGCGGACCTTGCTCTCCTCGTAGGCCAGCGTGCCGGCACCACCGAGCGCCTCGTACTTGGTGGCGAGCACGCGCCGGACGTCCTCGCGGTCGATCGCACCGTCGTCGCGCAGCGCCTGCCGCACCAGTCGCCGCACATCGTCCTGCTCCATGCCGAGCAGATGCATGACCAGCATCTCGAGCGCCTGGCGGTCGCCGCGCGGCCGTTCGCCCGACTGCGACTCGTAGCGCCGCGCCTCCTCGGTGACGATGGCGCGGATGTCGTCGCGGTTGGGCAGCCGCGGATGGAAGTGCGCCGACAGCCGCAGCAGCTCGGGCGGCATGTCTTCCAGCCGCGGGCTGACGAACACCAGCGTGCGCGCGCTGCGCGAGTGCGTCAGCGCGATCTCGCGGATCAGCCGCAGAACGACCGGGTCCTTGAAGCCGGGGTGCGCGTCGCACAGCACGTAGATGCCGTTTTGCTGCGTCTTGTCGATGTGCTTGAGCGCGTCGAGCAGGTCGTTGGTCTGGTAGATCGCTTCCTCGCGGCCGTGCTTGCGGATGCCGCTGGTAATGCTCCAGGTCATCAGCACCTGGTTCTCGAGGTTGGCGGCCTTCTGCAGCAATTCGAGGATGCGCGGCTCCTCGTGCGCCTGGATCAGGATGATCGGGAAGCGCGAGCGCAGCAATGCGCACAGCTCCTGGCTCTCGTCGTTGCGGCTCATCGCAGGCTCCTCCGGGCGGTGGCCAGCAGCCGCGGCTCGGCGGACGGGGCCTGCTGCCGCGGCGCGCGGCCGAGCGCCATCAGGTCGTAGGCGAGCTTCAGGGCGACCAGCAGCAGTACACCTGCGACCGGCGACTTGAACGCCTGCAGCAGAAAGGCCCCGGCGATCAGCGACACGTGCAGCACCATGATGCGGCCATAGGGCGCTCCCATCAGCTCCTTCAGCGGCGTCGGCGACGCGCGCGTGGCGATCGACCACTGCACGAACGCCACTGCCTGCACCGCGACGACCGCCAGCATGGCGAGCCAGCCGGCGCGGTCGGCCATCAGCGACTCGACCATGCGCAGCGCCGGCGCCGCCAGCCCGCCGTTCATCGCATCGCGCCCGAGTTCCGGCACGCCGAACAGCGCGACCACGAAAGCGCCGTGCACCGCAGTGAACATCCCGTAGTGCAAGGTGAAGAACGCCGCCATCGCCAGCGCCGCCAGGATGCCGGCGCCGCCGCTGCGCAGGCCGCTCAGCAGCATGCGCAGCACGTTGAAACCGCCGATGACGACGTTCTCGAACCAGAACAGCGCCATCACGAAAAACACCGGCCAGCCGAGCGCCAGCACGCCCCAGGCGATGACGAGCGCGCTTGCCACCGCCAGCGCCGCGTCGATCCCGCGCTGCAGCGGCGTCGCGCCAGCGGCGGCTGCCATCACCGGGCCCAGTCGACCCAGCCGGCCCAGGCGGTCAGCAGGATGACGCCGCCGAACGCGATGCGGTACCAGGCGAAGATGGTGAAGTCGTGCGTCGATATGTAGCGGATCAGCCAGCGGATGCACAGCCAGGCCGAGAAGAAGGCGAACACCAGCCCGACCGCGAACACCGGCGCATCGGACGCGACGAAGGCGTCGCGCTGCTTCCATACCGAATAGGCCCCGGCACCGATCAGTGTCGGAATCGCGAGGTAGAAGCTGAACTCGGTCGCAGCTTTGCGCGACAGGCCGATGAGCATCGCGCCGATGATGGTCGCGCCGGAGCGGCTGGTGCCGGGGATCAGCGCCAGGCACTGCAGCAGCCCCACCTTGAGCGCATCGAGCGGGCTCATGTCATCGACCGTCTCGACCCGCGCGTGGCGCTGACCCTGCAGGTCGCGCTCGCCATAGGCACGCTTGTGGCGCGCTTCGGCCCACAGGATGATCAGTCCGCCAACGACGAAGGCCGCCGCCACCGGCACCGGGTGGAACAGGTGATCCTTGATGACCTTGCCCAGCAGCAGCCCGAAGACGACGGCCGGCGCGAACGCGATCGCCACGTTCAGCGCAAAGCGCTGCGCCGCTGCCTGCGAGCCGATGCCGGCCAGCGTGGCCAGCAGCCGGCGCCGGTACTCCCAGATGACGGCGAACATGGCGCCGGTCTGGATCGCGATTTCGAAGGTGGCCACCTGCGGCCCATGGAAGCGCAGCAGCGAGCTGGCGACGATCAGGTGCCCGGTGGAGGAGATCGGCAGGAATTCGGTGAGGCCCTCGACGATGCCGAGGATGGCCGCCTTGGCCAGGTCGAGCAGGTCCAAATGCGGACTCCGTCTTCAATCGGGAATGAGGTCGATGCGCAGCATGAGCAGAGCGCGGGCCGGCCCCCGCGCCGGTCGCGCACCGCCGGCGCGTGCGGCAAGCGCAGTTCGCGGCCAGCCGGCAGGTTCATCCTTTGCATTGCTAGCAGAACGTTGCCGTGCGGCGAGCGATAGCCACCGTCCAGCACGGCAGCGGATGTTAGCGTGCATCGGCTTGCACCCTGACCAGTGCCGGTGCACCCGGCACAGCGCGTCGGCAAGCCGCAGCGGACCGCGGGGCCGCACCTCAGGCCGGCGCACCGTGGCATCGAGCGCCTCGGCGAGCCGGCGCGCCAGCATGCAGGCGTTGGCCGCGTCGCCGCCGCGGGCCGTATGCGCCAGTGCGCTGACCAGACCGACGTCGGCCAGCGGCGCCCGCGGCAGCCAGATCTCCTTGAGCCGATGGGCCTGCGCCCATAGCGCGCCGAGGTTGCCCTTGTCGGCGTTGTGGCGCAGCCGGGCAGCGGCCCGCGCATACTCGGCCAGCAGGCGCGGGTCGGCGTCCGACATGTCGGCGGGCGGCGGCGCGACGCCGGCCAGCGCCCCGAGGTCGATCGCCACACGCGACAGGTCGACTGCGTAGTGCATGCGCGCCTTGAAGACGGCGCCGCGCTCCGCCGCCAC
>JALORV010000025.1 GCA_025458735.1 Burkholderiaceae bacterium
ATGGTCTCGATGATCTGCTGCCCGACCGTGTAAAGCGGGTTCAGCGATGTCAGCGGGTCCTGGAAGATGGCGCCGATCTCGCGCCCGCGGATCTTGCGCATGTCGTCGTAAGGCAGGTTGTCGATGCGCAGGCCGGCCAGCTTGATCTCGCCAGCCGCGATCCGTCCCGGCGGCTCCAGCAGGCCGATGATCGCGGCGCCGGTCAGCGACTTGCCCGCGCCCGACTCGCCAACCACGCCGAGCACTTCGCCCGGCGCGATCGAGAACGACACATCATCCACCGCGAGCAGCGTCCCGCGCCGCGTCGGGAACTCGATGCGCAGGTTGCGGACCTCGAGCAGCGGATCTGCCATGTGCAGTACCTACTTCTTCTCGGTCGGTGGCGTGCACCCGGCCAGCGGTTCGGCGTAGTCGACCCGTGGCTCGAAGCTTGCCGTCAGCCGGTTGTCGCGCACCGCCACGATGTAGTAAGTGAAGCACGGCTTCACATCCAGCTTGAGCGAGCCGGTTTCCTGCGGCGCACCCGGCACCGGCAGGGCCTGCACGCGGATCACGCGCATGCCGGGGTCGACCAGCACGCGACGCTGCACGGTATCGCGATCGTCGATGCCCAGGATCAGCACCGGCTGGGTATCGAGATTGGTCTTGAAGTAGCGATCTCCGACGACATACGACTCGTGGAACGACGACGCGCACCCGGACAGCAGCACAGCCAGTCCGAGCACCGATGCGGCAATTGCGGGCTTAGCCTTCATGGAGGACCTCCTCTGCAACACGTCGAAGGCCGGCGAGATTGCCGGTTCAACGCAACTTCGGATTCAGGGCATCGCGCAGCCAGTCGCCGAGCAGGTTGACCGACAGCACCAGCAGGATCAGCGCGACGCCGGGGAAAATGGTGATCCACCACTCCCCCGAAAACAGGAACTCGTTGCCGATGCGGATCAGCGTGCCCAGCGACGGCGTGGTCGGCGGCACGCCGACGCCGAGGAACGACAGCGTCGCCTCGGTGATGATGGCCGTGGCGATATGCACGGTGGCAAGCACCAGCACCGGACCGAGCACGTTGGGCAGCACGTGCTTCAGCATGATCTTGAACGGCGACACGCCGATCACGCGCGCGGCCTGGATGTACTCCTTGTTCTTCTCCACCAGCGTCGAGCCGCGCACGGTGCGCGCGTACTGCACCCAGCCAGACAGCGCGATGGCGAGGATCAGCACGCCGAAAGCCAGCTCGTTGTGCGAATCGCGCGGCAGGACGGCGCGCGCCACACCGTCGATCAGCAATGCCACGAGGATCGCCGGGAACGACAGCATGACGTCGCACACGCGCATGATGAAGGCGTCGAGCCGCCCGCCGACGTAGCCCGACAGCAGCCCGAGTCCTACGCCCATCACGACCGACAGCGCCACCGAGGCGACGCCGATCAGCAGCGAGATCTGCATGCCGTAGATGACGGCCGAGAAGATGTCGCGGCCCTGGTCGTCGGTGCCGAGCCAGAAGCCGGGATTGCCGCCGGCCGCCCACGACGGCGGCAGCGAGGCATCGAGCAGGTTGATGGTGGCGAGGTCGAACGGGTTGTACGGTGCCACCCAGTGCGCGAACACCGCTGCGAAGATCAGCACGAACGCCGTGAGCGCGGCCGCCATCGCCACCGGCGAATGCCGGAAGCTGTAGGCGACGTCGCTGTCCCAGGCGCGCGCGAAGGCGTTCATTCGGTGGCCCTCCGCGGCGCTACTGCGCGCCCGCCTTGATGCTGACCCACTTGAGCGGCATGTAGTTGTCCGCCAGTTGCACCAGATCGACGTTCTTCTTCATGGCCCAGGCCAGCGCCTGCTGGTGCAGCGGAATGTGGCCAATGTCGTCCTGGTGGATCTTCATCGCCTCGGCGATCATCGCGTTGCGCTTCTTCACGTCGGTCTCGGTTGCAATCGCCTTGGTCAGCTCGTCGATCTTCGCATTGCTGTAGCTGCCGAGATTGAACTGGCCCTGGCCACCGGCGCCAGGCGTTGCCATCAGGGCGAACAGCGGGTTGTGCGAGTCGTAGCTGCCGGGCGTCCAGCCCAGCAGGTAGAAGCTCGTGTTGCGCGACAGGATCTTCGGGAAGTAGGTGCCCTTGGTCTCCGCCATCAGGTTGACCTTGATACCGGCCCGCGCCAGCATGGCGGTGACCGCCTTGCAGATCTCCTCGTCGTTGACGTAGCGGTCGTTCGGGCAGTTCATGCCGACCTCGAAGCCGTTCGGATAGCCGGCCTCCGCCAGCAGCTTTTTCGCCGCTTCCGGGTCATAGGGCAGGCGCTTTTCCAGTTCCTTCGGGTAGCCGGTGATGCCCGGCGCGATCATCAGGCCGGCCGGCGCCGAGGCCCCGCGCATCACCGCCTTCTGGATCGCGTTGATGTCGATGGCCTGGTAGAACGCCTGCCGCACGCGCCGGTCCTTGAACGGATTCTTGCCCTTGACGTTTGACGACAGCAGTTCGTTGCGTGACTGGTCCATGCCGAGGAAGATCGTGCGCAGTTCCGGGCCCTGCATGACCTTGTAGTTCGGGTTGGCCTGGATGCGGGCGATGTCCTGCACCGGCACCGGCTCCATCATGTCGACCTCGCCCGACAGCAGCGCCGCCACGCGCGTCGAGGCGTTGCCGATCGGCGTGAACACGACCTCCTGCACGTTGCCCTCGATCTTCGCCCAGTAGCCCGGGTTGCGCTGCAGCGTGGTGCGCACGTTCGGGTCGCGCGACCGCAGGCGATAAGGGCCGGTGCCGTTGGCCTTGAACGAGGCGGTGTTCTCGGTGCCCTTGCGCTTGTCGACCGGCTGCACGGCCCGGTTTTCCTCCGACCACTTCTTCGACATGATGTACCAGTTGGTGATCACGTCGGGCAGGATCGGAAACGGCTCGTTGGTGACGATGTCGATGGTCAGGTCATCGACCTTGCGGATCTCCTTGATCGCGCCGACGTAGGTCTTGACGTCGGAGCCATCGCCCTTGGCGCGGTTGTACGAGAAGATCACGTCGTCTGCCGTGAACGGCGTGCCATCGTGGAACTGCACGTTCCGGCGCAGGTTGAAGCGCCAGACGGTCGGTGCGGTCTGCTTCCACTCGGTCGCCAGTCCCGGCACCAGTTCAAGCTTTTTGCCGCGCGCGATCAGCGGTTCGTAGATGTTGCCCGTGAACGAAAGCTGGAACGACTCGTTCAGCGAATGAGGGTCCATCGACAGCGCATCGCCCTGGTTGGCGAACTTGAAGGTCTGCGCTGATGCGGAGGCGGCGCCTAGCGCCAGCGCGGCAGCAGCGGCCCAGCCGGCAACGCGGACGAAACTGCGATCGAGGATGCTCATGGTTGCTCCGTTGAACGCCGATGGGAATCGAGCGGCAGGCCGCGCTCGGCCAGTGCCGAGAAGTACGCCGCGCCCAGCGGGATCACGGCATCGTTGAAATCATATCGGGAGTTGTGCAGGAAGCAGCCGCCAGCGCCACCGCCCTGCCCCAGCCGGACATAGCAGCCGGGCTTGACGCGCAGCATGAAGGCAAAGTCCTCGGCACCCATCGAGGGCTCGAGGTCGCGCACGACCCGGTCTTCTCCGACGAGTTCGGCGGCCGTGTCCGCCGCAAAGCGTGCCTGCTCGACATGGTTGATCGTGGCCGGATAGATGCGCTCGTAGACCACGCGCGCCTCGGCGCCGAGCCCTTTCGCCGTGCCCTCGGCCAGGTCGGTCAGGCGCTGCTCGATCAGGTCCTGCGCATCGGCGTTGAAGGTCCGCACCGTGCCGACCAGCTTCGCCTCGCGCGGGATCACCGAGAAGGCGCCGGGGTTGCCGGCCTGGATCGAGCACAGGCTCAGCACCGCCGCGTCAAGCGGACCGACGTTGCGCGCGACGATGGTCTGGGCGGCCGTCACGATGTGGGCCGCGACCACCACCGGGTCGACGGTTCGGTGGGGGTGGGCGGCGTGCCCACCTTTGCCGCTGACCGTAATCTCGACGCGGTCGGCCGCCGCCATCATCGGCCCGGGGTTCAGCCCGATGTAGCCCGGTTCGAGCGCCGGCCAATTGTGCATCGCATAGACCTCGTCCACTGCGAATCGGGTGAACAGGCCGTCATCGATCATCGCCTGCGCCCCGGCGAAACCTTCCTCGCCAGGCTGGAAGATCAGCACGACGGTCCCGTCGAAGCGGCGTGTGGCAGCGAGGTATTGCGCCGCACCCAGCAGTATCGTCGTGTGCCCGTCGTGGCCGCAGCCGTGCATCAGGCCCGAGCGCGTCGATCGATGCGCGAACTCGTTCTCCTCGTGCATCGTCAGCGCATCCATGTCGGCGCGCAGGCCGATCGCGCGCGGCGAGTGGCCGCGACCACGGATCACGCCGACCACGCCGGTGCGTGCGATCCCGGTATGCACCTCGTCGACGCCGTAGCCCCGAAGACGCTCGGCCACCAGCGCAGCCGTGCGATGCTCCTCGAAGCCAAGCTCGGGGTTGGCGTGCAGGTCGCGGCGCAGCTCGGTCAGGCCCTCGTGATGCGGCAGGATCCCGTGCAGTGGCCCCCGCAGCGCAGCGCCCAGGTAGGTTCCCACCGCGGCGCCCTCAGTGCGCCGCCGCTGCGCGATCGATGCGCAGGCGCGGATCGACCGCGAAGTACAGCAGGTCGACGATCAGGTTGATGACGACGAACACGAGTGCGATCAGGCACAGGTAGGCCGCCATCACCGGAATGTCCGCGAACTGCACCGACTGGATGAACAGCAGTCCCATGCCCGGCCACTGGAACACCGTCTCCGTGACGATGGCGAACGCGATGATGCCGCCCAGCTGGAGGCCGGTGATCGTGATTACGGGTACCAGCGTGTTCTTCAGCGCATGGCCGAAGTTGACGGCGCGGTCGGTCAGCCCGCGCGCGCGGGCGAACTTGATGTAGTCGGTGCGCAGCACCTCCAGCATCTCCGAGCGGACCAGCCGCATGATGAGCGTCAGCTGGAACAGCGACAGCGTGATCGCCGGCAGGATCAGGTGCTTCCAGCCAGTGGGCGTCAGGAATCCGGTCGACCACCAGCCGAGCTTGACCACATCGCCGCGCCCGTAGGACGGCAGCCAGCCCAGCTGCACGGCAAACACGAGGATCAGCAGGATGCCGATCAGGAAGGTCGGCAGGGAGATGCCGACCAGCGACGCCGCCAGCAGGATCTGCGACAGCCAGGAATTGCGTTTCAACGCCGTGTACACACCGGCCGGAATGCCGACCACGATCGCCAGGATGGCGGCCATGAAGGCGAGTTCAAACGTGGCGGGCAGGCGCTCCTGAATCAGGGTGGACACGGCCCGTCCCTGGCGCAGGCTGATGCCGAAGTCGCCCTGCAGGGCATTGCCGACAAAGGTGGCGAACTGCACGTAAAACGGCTGGTCGAGGCCGAGTTCGGCGCGCAGGCGGGTGCGATCCTCGGGCGTGGCGTCCTGGCCCAGCATCTGCGAGACCGGATCGCCGACATACTGGAACAGCAGGAATGCGACCAGCGCGACCGCCAGCATGACGAGCACGGCCTGCAGCAAGCGGCGGATGATGAACGCGAGCATTTCCGGGCAATAAAACGCCCGGCGCGGCTGGCCAGGCTGTCATAGCGCGGAAATATAGCGCGGAACCTCCGCGCCACGGCCCGGCGTTCGTCGCATCGCGGCCGTCAAAACGAAACGGGCCGGCATAGCCGGCCCGTCAGCAGCCCGCGCGGGGACCACTCAGTCGATCTTCACCCATTCGGCCGACAGGCGGTTGTCGGCACGGTGCACCACGTTGACGTTCTTGCGCATCGCCCACGGGATCACCTGGTTGTGCAGCGGGATGTGCATGACCTGCTGGTTATGCAGCGCCAGCGCACGCGCAATCATCTCGTCGCGCTTCTTGACGTCGACTTCGCTCTTCATGCCGTCGACCAGCTTGTCGAACTCGGCGTTGCTGACCCGGCCGAGGTTGAAGTTGCCATCGCCGCCGGTACCCACGGTGCGCGCCAGCGACTGCAGCGAATACAGGGCGTCGAAGGTCGGCACGCCCCAGCCCAGCAGGTAGGCCGAGGTGTCGAACTTCTGGATCTTCGGGAAGTAGGTGGCACGCGGCATGGCATTGACGTTGACCTTCAGGCCAATGCGCGCCCACATGGCCGCCAGCGCCTTGCAGATTTCCTCGTCGTTGATGTAGCGGTTGTTCGGGCAGTCGAGCGTGAACTCGAACCCGTTCGGGTAACCCGCGTCGGCCAGCAGCTTCTTCGCGGCGTCGACGTTGTAGGGCAGGCGCTGGTTGGCTTCCTTGGTCCAGCCGTGCACCTGCGGCGCGATGATGGCTCCGGTCGGATCGGACGAACCGCGCATGACCGCGCGCTTGATCGCCTCGATGTCGATCGCCTGATAGAGCGCCTGGCGTACGCGCAGGTCCTTGAAAGGGTTCTTGCCCTTGACGTTCGAGTACTGGAGCTCGTCGCGGAACTGGTCGAAGCCGAGGAAGATCGTGCGATTCTCGGCACCCTCGACGACCTTCACCGCCGGGTTCTGCTTCATGCGCGCGATGTCCTGCGGCGCCGGATCGAGCACGAAATCGATCTCGCCCGACAGCAGCGCGGCAGTGCGCGTCGCTTCGGACTTGATCGGCGTATAAATGACCTCGGTGACATTGCCCTTCTTGGTCGGCTTGCCCCACCAGCTGGGGTTCTCGACCAGCACGGTCTTGATGTCGACCTCGCGCGACTTGAGCATGTACGGCCCGGTGCCGTTCGCGTTGCGCGCCGCGTAGGTCTCCTCCTTCTGCACGTAGTTCTGCGGCAGCGTCACCTTGTTCTTCTCGGACCACGCCTTGCTCATCATGCGCAGTTCGGTGAGCTGGCGCAGCAGGACCGGATTCGGCACCGTCGTGTAGATGAGCACGGTGTGATCGTCGATCTTGCGCGCGCCCTGGATGCCCGTTGTGTACACCTTGAAATTCGAGGTCGGAGCCATCGCGCGCTCGATAGAGAACACGACGTCGTCCGCGGAAAACGGCGTGCCGTCGTGAAACTTCACGCCCTTGCGCAGGTTGAAGCGCCAGATCAGGTTGCCGTCCCGGTTCCAGGAGGTGGCGAGTGCCGGAACCAGCTCGAACTTCTCGTTGTAGGTGAGCAGCGGCTCGTAGACATAGCCGGTGGCCGTGTTGTTGAGCCCTTCGTTCTGGGCATGCGGGTCGAAGGTGAGGATGTCACCCTGGCTGGCCCAGCGCAGGGTCTTGGCTTCGAGGGCCGGGCCGGCACCGAGCGCGGCGACGGCAAGGACAGCGAGAAA
>JALORV010000396.1 GCA_025458735.1 Burkholderiaceae bacterium
GGCCCGCCGCGCGTCAGCACGTAGATCAGCTGGAAGTCGGTGAAGGTGAACAGCACCGAGAAGGTCATCACCACGGCGATGATCGGCGTCAGCAGCGGCAGCGTCACGAAGCGGAACTGCTGCCATTCGCTGGCGCCGTCGAGGCTCGCCGCCTCGTAGTACGACGGCGAGATCGTCTGCAGGCCGGCCAGCAGGCAGATCGCCACGAACGGCACGCCGCGCCAGATGTTGGCCGCGATCACCGAGAAGCGCGCCGCCCAGGGCTCGCCGAGGAAATCGATGTAGGTGTCGATCCAGCCCAGCTTGACCAGCGTCCAGCTGATGATCGAGAACTGCGCGTCGTAGATCCACCAGAAGGCGATCGCCGAGAGCGCCGTCGGCACGATGAAGGGCAGCAGCACGATGGCGCGGATGAACGACTTGAACGGCAGGTGCTTGTTCAGCAGCAGTGCCAGCCACAGCCCGAGGGCGAACTTGATGATGCTGGCGACCACCGTGTAGAAGATCGTGTTGAACACCGACAGCCGCGTGACCGCGTCGCCCCACAGGAACTCGAAGTTCTCCAGCCCGATCCACTCGCCGCCGCGCCCGATCTTGGTGTCGGTGAAGCCGAGCCAGGTGCCGAGCCCCAGCGGATAGGTCAGGAACAGCAGCAGCACGACCGCCGCCGGGAGCATGAAGACGAGCCCCAGGAAGTTGCGGTTGTCCAGCAGCCGATTCACAGGCGCATCTCCGTTTCGACGGCGCGCATGCGCCGCCGCGCCCCGCCGGGCTGAACGGCCGCGCCGCGCGCGTCGTTCGAACCCGGCGGGATATTCCGGCGCACAGCGTCCGGAATATCAGACCTTGAAGTACCGCTCTGCGCGCTTTTGTGCGCGCTCGGCAGCTTCTTTCGGCGTCTTCGACCCTGAAGCGGCCTCCGCCACCATGTTGCAGACGATGAAGTCGGCCAGCGCTCCGGCCGAGGCGTAACCCATCTTGCCGGCATGCCCGCTCGGCCACATGTTCTTCATCGAATCGCGATACGGCGTGTGCTTCGGATCGACGGTCCAGATCGGATTCTTCTCGTAGTACGTGAGCGCCGGCGTGACGTAGCCGATGGCCGCCTGGACCCACGGATCCATCTGTTCGGCTTCCATCATGAAGCGCAGGAACTCCTTGGCCGCCTTCGGATACTTCGTGTACTTGAAGATCATCTGGTTGAAGAACAGCTGGAACTCGCTCGGCTTGCCGATCGGTCCGATCGGCATGTTGGCGTGGTTGATGTCGGCCGCCAGCGCCGCCACCTTCGGGTCCTTCGAAGTCTTGGCGGCGTAGTAAATGGAGATGCCGTTGTTGGTGAGCGAGATCTGCTCGTCGAGGAAGGCCTTGTTGTTGTTCGGGTCCAGCCACGCCAGCGTGCCCGGCACGAACGACGGGTACAGCTCGCGCGCGTACTCGAGCGCCTTGATCGTCTCCGGGCTGTCGATCACGACCTTGTTGTTGACGTCGACCAGCTTGCCGCCGAAGGCCCACACCAGCCACTGGCAGAAGGTGTTGCCGTCGCCCGTTGCGTTGCCGAGCGCGAAGCCCGGCGGCGTGCCCTTGTCCTTCAGTGCCTTGGCCAGCTTCAGGAAGCCGTCGGTGTCGCGCGGGAAGGCATTGAAGCCGGCCGCCTTGATGTGGCTCTCGCGGTAGACCATGCATACGCCGGCCACGCCGAGCGGCACGCCGATCCAGTTCTTGCCGTTGGGCTTCAGATACGGCTCGCAGACCGGATAGAAGCCGCCGTACTTCTTGCCGAGGTAGGTGCACAGGTCAGTGACGTCGACCAGCTTCTCGGGGTACAGATTGGCGTCGTCGTTGGTCGACAGGATGATGTCCGGGCCGGCGCCGGTGTTGGCGGCGACCGCGGCCTTCGGCCGCACGTCTTCCCAGCCTTCGGCATCGACGCGCACTTCGATACCGGTCTTCTCGGTGAACTTCTTGACGTTGGCCATGTACTGGTCTTCGTCGCCCTGCACGAAGCGCTTCCACCGCAGCACGCGCAGCTTCGCGCCCTTCTCCGGCGTGTTGCTCCACTGCGCGCTGGCGTCCTTGACCCAGATCAGCGGCCCGGCCGCGGCCGCCGCCACGCCCGCCGACGTCTTCAGAAACTCCCGCCTTTTCAGCTGCTTCATGCGCGTCTCCCTCTGTGGTTGGCCCTGTTCAAGCCGTCTGGTCAGGCCGCGAGCCGCTTGCCGCTCGCGGGTTCGAAAAGGTGCGCCCGTGCGCTGTCGGGCACCAGCGTGATGCGATCCCCGGCCCGCACGTGCGTGCGATCGCGAATGGTCGCCGTCACCTCCTGCTCGAGGTAGCGGCAGTAGATCTGGACGACCTCGACCTCGAGGCCGCCGCCCGCGCCAATCGTGCAGTGCTCCGGACGGATGCCGAAGATTGCCGGCTGGCCCTCGTGCGCAGCGATGGCATGCGTGAGCGTGACGCGATTGCCGTTGGCGAACACGGCCTCGCAGCTTCCGCCCCGCCGCTGCAGGGTGGCCGGGATCAGGTTCATCGCCGGTGAGCCGATGAAGCCGGCGACGAAGGTATTGGCCGGCTGGTCGTACAGGTCGAGCGGGCCGCCGGTCTGCTCGACCA
>JALORV010000397.1 GCA_025458735.1 Burkholderiaceae bacterium
GTCCGTGCGGCGATGTGGAACACGGCGGGCATCAACTCGCCGGCGATCTTGAACATGTTGGGCAGCTTCAGCAGCAGCCCCTGCGAGGCGGTGAACGTGGTCGTCAGCGCACCCGCCTGCAGCGAGCCGTGCACGGCGCCCGCCGCGCCGGCCTCGCTCTGCATCTCGATCACCTGCGGCACCATGCCCCAGACGTTGGTCCGGCCCTTCGCCGACCACTCGTCGGCGAGCTCGCCCATCGTCGACGACGGCGTGATCGGGTAGATCGCGATCACTTCGCTGACGAGGTGGGCGATCCGCGCCGCGGCCTCGTTGCCGTCCAGCACGTGCGAGCGTTCGGTCATGGCGGTCCTTCGTGGTGGCGTACGGCTGCGGCGCGAGGCCGATTCTCGGCGGGGCGATGGGACGGGTCAAGCGTGGGCGTCCTGCGGCGGATGGCGCGCGATGGACATACGGTGGTGCAAGCTGGTCCGGCGGGCGGGGCGGCGTGCCTCGGCGGAAGCGTCGACCAAAGCGCACCGCGCGCCCTGTCGGCCTCGCTCGCTAGCACTCGACGATGTTGACCGCGAGACCGCCACGCGCCGTTTCCTTGTACTTGGTCAGCATGTCGGCGCCGGTCTCCCGCATCGTCTTGATGACCTGGTCGAGGCTGACGAAGTGCGTGCCGTCGCCGCGCAGCGCCATCCGGGCGGCGTTGATGGCCTTGACCGCGGCGATGGCGTTGCGCTCGATGCAGGGGATCTGCACCAGCCCGCCCACCGGGTCGCAGGTCAGCCCCAGGTGGTGCTCCATGCCGATCTCGGCCGCGTTCTCGGCCTGCTCGGGCGTGCCGCCCATCACCGCGCACAGCGCACCCGCCGCCATGCTGCAGGCCACGCCCACTTCGCCCTGGCAGCCGACTTCGGCGCCGCTGATGCTGGCGTTCTCCTTGTAGAGCAGGCCGATCGCGCCGGCGGTGAGCAGGAAGTCGACCACACCCGCGTCGGTCGCCCCGGCCACGAAGCGGGTGTAGTAGTGCAGCACCGCCGGCACGATGCCGGCGGCACCGTTGGTCGGGGCGGTGACCACGCGCCCGCCGGCGGCGTTCTCTTCGTTGACGGCCAGCGCGTAGAGGTTGACCCAGTCGAGCACCTGCAGCGGGTCGCGCAGCGCGTGCTCGGGATGGGCGGTCAGCGCGTCGCGCAGCGACTTGGCGCGGCGGCGAACCTTGAAGCCGCCGGGGAGGCTGCCCCCGGTGCTGCAGCCGCGGACGACGCAGTCCTGCATGACCTGCCAGATGGCCAGCAGGCCGGCGTCGATCGCGGCATCGCTGCGCCAGTGGCGGCGTCGGCGCTGAGCACGAAGCCGCCGCCGACCGAGTAGTAGACGCGCTGGTCGATCGTGCCGCCCGCCGCGTCGAGTGCGGTGAAGCGCATGCCGTTGGGGTGCAGCGGCAGCGTCTCGCGACGGTGCAGCCGCAGGTCGGATCGCTCGTCGAAGCCGATCTCGTGCAGTCCGGCGAGGCTCAGGCGCCGGCTGTTGCGGATGGCGGCCACCAGTGCCGGTATCGCATCCACGTCCACCCGGTCGGGCTCGTGGCCGGCCAGGCCCAGCAACACCGCGCGGTCGCTGCCGTGGCCCTTGCCGGTGGCGCCCAGCGAACCGTAGAGGTCGGCCGACAGGCGCGTGACCTGCGGCAGCCGTCCCGCCCGGGCCAGTCGCTGGACGAACAGCCGCGCCGCGCGCATCGGGCCCACGGTGTGGCTGCTGCTGGGGCCGATGCCGACCTTGAAGAGATCGAAGACCGAGACTGCCATCGGGTGAATGCTACGCTGCAATGTCCCGTCCGGGCACCATGCGGCACGCGGGCGGCGGCGATGAATGCGAGATGCCGAAGTTTGGCGCAGATCGGGCAGGCGCGCTCTTGGGCCAGATCAAGGTGTCGCCAAACAGGTGTCGGGCGGTGCCGGTCGCTCACGTATCCTTGTCAGCCGTCGATGGCGCCGCTAAGCTTGCCGCCACACTCCGGCCCAGCCACGTGCGACAGGACACCATGCAGATCGAGTTCATGCTCAACGGTACGCCGCGGCAAGTGGAGATCCGTTCCGACGAGTGGTTCCTGCACACGCTGCGCGAACGTTGCGGCGTCACGTCGCTGAAGGACGGCTGCAGTCCGCAGGGGCAGTGCGGCTGCTGCGTGGCGCTGGTGAACGGCCAGGTCAAGAGCACCTGCGCGATGCCCGCCAAAGTGGCCAACGGCAAGACCATCGTCACGCTGGACGGCCTGCCGGCGGCCGAGCGCGAGCAGATCGCGGCCTGCTTTGCCGCCACCGCCGGGCTGCAGTGCGGCTTCTGCATTCCCGGCATCGCGATCCGGGCCAAGGCCATCACCGACCGCGAGGCCGCGCCCACGCGCGAGGCGATCGCCCAGGCACTGGACCTGCACCTGTGCCGCTGCACCGGCTACGTGAAGATCATCGACGCGGTCGAGTTGCTTGCCGCAGTGAAGCGCGGTGCGCCGATGCCACAGCCCTGCACCGACGGCCGCGTCGGCCAGCCGCTCGCGCGAGTGAACGCGGCACTCACCGCGCTGGGCGAGAGGCCCTTCGTCGGCGATCTTTCGGCCCCGGGCATGCTGCACGGCGCACTGGCGCTCTCGCCGCACGCCCGAGCCCGCGTGCTGCGCATCGACACCACGCGCGCCCGGGCCCTGCCGGGAGTGCGCGCCGTGCTCACCGCGGCCGACGTGCCCGGCGAGCGTTGGGTCGGCCTCCTGGTCGCCGACTGGCCGAGCCTGGTGGCCGAGGGCGAGGAAGTGCGCTGCGTGGGCGACGTGCTGGCCGCCGTGGCCGCCGACGACCGCCACACGGCGCGCGAGGCCGCCAGGCTGGTCGATGTCGATTACGAACTGCTGCCACCGGTGCTGGACCCGCAGGCGGCGCTGGCGCCCGACGCACCGCGCGTCAACCCGCGGCACGCGAACCTGCTGCACAGGGCCGTGATCCGCCGCGGCGACGCCGCGGCGGCGCTGGCCGCCAGCGTGCACGTGGTCAGCGGCACCTGGACGACGCAACGGATCGAGCACCTGTTCCTGGAGCCCGAGAGCGCGTTCGCCGAGCCGCGCGCCGACGGCGTGCTGCACCTTCGCACGCAGGGCCAGGGCATCTTCGACGACCGGCGCCAGGTGGCGCGCTTCCTCGGCTTGCCCGAGGACCGGGTCTTCGTCGAGCTGCTGCCCAACGGCGGCGCCTTCGGCGGCAAGGAAGACCTTTCGGTGCAGGCTCAGACCGCGCTGCTGGCGCACGTCACCGGCCGGCCGGTGAAGCTGACGCTGAGCCGCGACGAGTCGATCCGCATGCACCCGAAGCGCCACGCAATGCGCCTCGACTACACGGCGGGCTGCGATGCCGAGGGCCGGCTGACGGCGGTCAGGGCCCGCATCGTCGGCGACTC
>JALORV010000398.1 GCA_025458735.1 Burkholderiaceae bacterium
GGCAAGGAAGTGCCGAAGGCGCAGCGCGAGGCGCTCGAGAAGAAAATCCTTGCGACGATCAAGTATCCGGCCGACGGCAAGTTCCTCGGCGACTTCAAGTCGGGCGAGCGGATCGCGCAGTCGGGCGTCGGCCTGCAGTGGAGCGACAACGAGAAGACCGTCCCGGGTGGCAACTGCTACGCGTGCCACCAGATCTCGCCGCAGGAAATCTCCTACGGCAACATCGGGCCGACGCTGCTCGGCTACGGCAAGCTGCGTGGCAACACCGAAGCGGTGCAGAAGTACACCTGGGGCAAGATCTGGAACACGCACGCGTACAACCTGTGCTCGCAGATGCCGCGCTACGGCGATGCCGGCATCCTGACCGAGGGCGGCCGCGATGCGGCCGCCCTTTTTTCGCCTGCAAGTCATGAACGACACTGCCGAAGAGGAGCTTGCTCCCGGGCCGGCCGCGCGGTCGGCGCGGCGGCGACTGCTGCTTGCTGCAGTCGGCGGCCTGGCGTGGCCGCTGGTGCCGGCGGCGCAGTCCGCCGTGCGCTGGACCGACATCGAACTGATCGACGGTCGCACGTTGTCCGCTGCCGATCTGCGATCGGGCGCGGTGGTGGCGCAGATCTGGGCCTCGTGGTGCCCGTTCTGCGCCGCACAGAATCCTCATGTGCAGAAGCTGCACGAGGCGCAGACCGGTCGCGGCCTGCGGGTCGTCGCGTTCTCGATCGACAAGACGGTCGAGGCGGCGCGCGACTACGTGACCCGGCGCGGCTACACCTTTCCGGTGGCCATGGCCACGCCGCAGCTCGATGCCTGGTTCGGCAAGCGTCGGACCTTGCCGGAAACCTACGTGGTCGATCGCGCCGGCGTGATCGTGTTCCGGCACCAGGGCGAGATGTTCCCCGAGGACATCGCTGCGCTCGCGCGCTTCGCCGGCAAATAGACCAGAGTACTTGGAGAACCGTGATGTCGATGCACCGTCGTGAATTCCTCCAGATGCTGACGGTGGCTGCCGCGGCCGGCATGCCGATCGGCGCGCGCAGCGCGCTTGCCGCGGCGCCGGCCAGCGCGTCGATGTACGACGTGCCGCGTTTCGGCAACGTACATCTGCTGCACTTCACCGACTGCCATGCGCAGTTGCTGCCGATCTACTTCCGCGAACCCAGCGTCAACCTGGGCATCGGTTCGGCCCAGGGCCAGCCGCCGCACCTGGTCGGCGAGCATCTGCTGAAGCACTTCGGCATCGCTCCGCGCACCGCCGAGGCCCATGCGTTCACCTTCCTCGACTTTGCCGAGGCCGCCCGGGTCTACGGCAAGGTCGGCGGCTTCGCGCACCTCGCGACCCTGGTGAAGAAGCTCAAGGCCGGGCGGCCCGGCGCGCTGCTGCTCGATGGTGGCGATACCTGGCAGGGTTCGGCCACGTCGCTCTGGACCAATGCGCAGGACATGGTCGACGCCTGCAAGCTGCTCGGCGTCGATGTCATGACCGCGCACTGGGAGATGACCTACGGGCAGAAGCGCGTGCTCGAGATCGTCGAGAAGGACTTCAAGGGAAAGATCGACTTCGTCGCGCAGAACGTCAAGACCACGGACTTCGGCGATCCGGTGTTCCCGCCCTACACGCTGAAGGAGATGAACGGCGTCAAGGTCGCGATCATCGGGCAGGCCTTTCCCTACACGCCGATCGCCAACCCGCGCTACTTCGTTCCCGACTGGAGCTTCGGCATCCAGGACGAGAACATGCAGAAGATGGTCGACGAGGTGCGGGGCAAGGGCGCGCAGGTCGTCGTGGTGCTGTCTCACAACGGCATGGATGTCGATCTCAAGATGGCCGCACGCGTGCGCGGCATCGATGCCATCCTCGGCGGGCACACGCACGATGGTGTGCCGGCGCCGTCGCTGGTGAAGAACGCGGGCGGCACCACTTTGGTGACCAACGCAGGCAGCAACGGCAAGTTCCTGGCGGTGCTGGATTTCGACGTCAAGGGCGGCAAGCCGGTCGACTTCCGCTACAAGCTGCTGCCGGTGTTCTCCAACCTGCTGCCGGCCGACGCCGAGATGGCGGGCTTCATCCAGAAGGTGCGGCAGCCCTACGAGGCCAGGCTGGGCGAGAAGCTGGCCACCACCGAGGGCCTGCTGTACCGACGCGGAAATTTCAACGGCACCTTCGACCAGCTCATCCTGGACGCGATGATGGCGGTCAAGGGCGCCGAGATCGCGTTTTCGCCCGGGTTCCGCTGGGGCACGAGCCTGCTGCCCGGCCAGCCGATCCTGATGGAACACCTGATGGACCAGACCGCCATCACGTATCCGTACGCGACGGTCAACGAAGTGAGCGGCGAGACCCTCAAGACCGTGCTCGAGGATGTCGCCGACAACCTCTTCAACCCGGACCCGTACCTGCAGCAGGGCGGTGACATGGTGCGCGTCGGCGGGCTGCAGTACACGATCGATCCGGCCGGAAAAATGGGCGGTCGCATCAGCGACATGCGCCTGAAGGGCAAGCCGATCGAGCCGGGCAAGACCTACAAGCTGGCCGGCTGGGCGCCGGTGCA
>JALORV010000399.1 GCA_025458735.1 Burkholderiaceae bacterium
AGCACGTTGTCGCGCAGCTCCTGCTCGCTGCGCGCCGCCTGGTCGCGCGTGACCAGCGCGATAACATCGGCCACGAGCGGGACCGGCAGCGTCGAGGCTGCCCGCACCGTCAGCAGGGAGAACAGCGTGGACAGCACGACGATCGCCAGTGTCAGCAGCACGGCCAGCGCGACGATGTGCTGCGCGCGCACGGTGATCGTGCGCGCGCGCGCCAGTCGACGGTCCACCAGGATGATCTGCACGGTCTGCCTGCCCTCCACGTCAACGGCGCCTGCGCGCCGCTGCCGCCCTGCCCATGTCTAACCCGACGAAAATGGCCGTCGAGGCTCTGCGTGACGCGCCCGGGGCGTCCGCCCTGCTGGCGCGCTGCGAGACCGCCCGAGACCGCCAGGTCGGTCGCCATGCTGCTGGCGCCGCTCACCCGTCCGCTGCTGCCCGGTCTGGAACTCGCGGCGGCCCGTTGCGACCTGCGCGACGGCACCCTATGGATCACCGTCGACACCGGCGCCGAATCCGCCAAGCTGCGCCAAGCGGCGCCGCGCCTGCTTGCAGCGCTCACCGCCCACGGCTATCAAGTGTACGAACTGAAGACTCGCATACAAGCCGTCGCCTCGTCCTACCCCGGACAGCCTGAGCGCCGTCGACGAGGTGGCAGGGCACCTGCCGGACTCCGGCCTCAGGCGGGCGCTGCAGCGGCTCGCGCGCACCCTGCGGGGGCACCAGGGAAAGGAACAGCGCCGGCCCTAGGCCGGCTGTGCCTGCCACTGGAAAGCCGCCGGCGCCTGCGTGTCGTCCTCGAACGTCACCAGATCCGTCGCAGTGGCATCGGCCAGCAGCGCGCGCAGCAGGCGGTTGTTGATCGCGTGCCCAGACTTGTGCGCAACGTAGCCCGCAATCAGCGGACGCCCGAGCGCCGAGAGATCACCGATCGCGTCGAGGATCTTGTGCTTGGCGAACTCGTCGCCGGCCCGCAGCCCGTCGGTGTTGAGCACGCGGTACTCGTCCATCACGATCGCGTTCTCGAAAGTGCCGCCCATCGCCAGCCCGGCCGCCCGCAGCGCCTCGACCTCGTTGACGAAGCCGAAAGTGCGCGCCCGCGACACCTGCTGGATGTAGGAGTCGCGCGCAAAGTCGACCTCGACCACCTGTTCGGTGGCATCGATCGCCGGATGACGGAAGTCGATCGAGAACTTGAGGCGATAACCGAAGTACGGCTCGAGTCGGGCCCACTTGTCGCCGTCGTGCACCTCGACCGGCTTGAGCACCCGGATGAACCGCCTGGGCGCGTTCTGCTCCTCGATGCCGGCCGCCTGCAGCAGGAACACGAAGCTCGCCGCGCTGCCGTCCATGATCGGGATCTCGGCGGCATCGACATCGATGTAGCAGTTGTCGATGCCGAGTCCGGCCAGGGCGCTCATCAGGTGCTCGATGGTGGCGATGCGGACCGCGCCCGAGCCGATGGTGGTGGCCATGCGGGTGTCGACCACCGCCTCCGGCGTCAGCCGGATGTCCACCGGCGGGTCGAGATCGACGCGCCGGAACACGATCCCGGTTTCGGCCGCGGCGGGCCGCAGCACGAGTTCGACCTTGGTGCCGCTGTGCAGGCCGATGCCCACCGTGCGCGCAATCTGCCGCAGCGTTCGTTGTTTCAGCATGGGCGAATTGTATCCGTCGGCTTGTGCGGTGCGGCGAGCGCGCTCAGTCGCTTCGGTCGAGAATCCGCGCTGCTCATCCATCCGCCACGCAGCTCGACACAGTGACTGCCGCCAGGCCACCCGCTGCCAACAGTCCGTTCCCGGCGATCCGCCGGGTCGCGGTGTCCGCGCCGTTCGGCTGGCTCGCGCGCGGTGCCGCGGACCTGCGGCGTGCGCCCGTCGCCAGTCTTGCCTACGGGGTTGCCTTTGCGGCCATGGGTGCGCTCATCACCTTCGTCTTCAGGCATGCCTACGAGCTGACTTCGGCGCTCACGGCGGGATTCCTGCTGGTCGGCCCGTTCCTGGCGACCGGGCTGTACGACATCAGCCGCCGGCTCGAGCGCGGCGACGCCGTGCGCCTGCCCGACACCGCGACCGTCTGGCGCGCCAACCTCGGGGCCTTCAGCCTGTTCGCGCTGCTGCTCACGATCATCATGCTGGTCTGGGCGCGTGCCTCGCTGGTGACCTTTGCGCTGTTCTTCTCCAGCGGCATGCCGACGCTGAAGAGCTTTCTCGCGCAGGTGGTCAGCATCGAGCATGTCGATTTCCTGATTACCTACTTCGCGGTCGGCGCCGTGTTCGCGACCATCGTGTTCGCGGTCAGCGTGGTGTCGGTCCCGATGATGCTCGACCGCGGCACCGACACGATCGTCGCCGCGCTCACCAGCGTCCGGGCGCTGTTTGCCAATCCGCTCGCACTGCTGGTGTGGGCGCTGCTGATCGTGCTGACGGTCGGTGCCGGGCTGGCCACGTTCTTCGTCGGCCTCGTCATCGCGGTGCCGCTGATCGGGCATGCCACTTGGCACGCCTATCGCGCGCTGGTCGCCGACGAGGGCGAGACCGCGCCCGGCACACGCCCCGCTGGCGAGCCACGCTGATCCGAAAGGCGTGTCGCGGGCTGCTGCCGCCCGCGACACGCGCCCGCGCCAGGCCAGCACGGCCGCACCCATCCAGACCCGGGGCCTGCCGGCTCCCCCTCAGTCCGCCTGCTTGCGCAGGAAGGCCGGGATGTCGTAGCGGTCCGAGCCGGCGTCGTCCAGCGCCGCGGTGCGCGTCTGCGCCGACTCGCGCGAGCGCCAGACTGCCGGCGTGTCCAGGTGACTGTAGTCCGAGCCCGTCGCCGCGCCC
>JALORV010000400.1 GCA_025458735.1 Burkholderiaceae bacterium
CTGCCAGTGCGGCGTCAGGAAGTACTGCCCGTCGGCGCCGTAGAGCCAGAACGGGTCGCCGCCCTGGTCCACTTCGTAGGTGATGCGCAGCGACAGCGGATTGCCGAACTCGTCGCGCGAAGGCACCGGCCGCGTCAGCAGGATGCGGCCGGAAAACGGCTCGAACACGTAGTCGATCAGCGGCGCGAACGGCACCGTGCGCAGGATCACCGACACGTTGTTGCGGTCGCGCGTAACGAGCTCCACCTTCTCGCTGTTGACGATCGCCGCGCTGTTCTTCACCGCGAACGGCCCCGAGGTGCCGTTGGTCGCGTACTCCTCGATGGCCCGCGTGAGGGACTGGTTGACCACGAAGGCGTTGCCGTAGCCGCGCTCGTTCTCGACATGGCCCTGCGCGCCGGTCACCGTGCGGCTGTAGGTGCCGAGGTCGCGCAGCCGCATCGGGCCAGCGGACAGACGCGGCCGCGCGACCAGCAGCCCGCCGGGGCCGGTCAGCGGCGTCGCCACCGGGGTCCAGCCGGCCGAGGTGATGAAGTCGCCGTACATCAGGTAGTTGCGGTCCTGGTCGATGCGGACGAAAAGCTTGCTCGACGACTGCGCGTCGTTGCCCTTGATCGACGCATCGCCGTAAACCGGGTAGTACTGATCGGGCAGCACGTCGCGGAACAGCCGCATCTGCGTGTCCTTGTCCGAGTCGTAGGCCATCGTCAGCAGCGCGTCGCCCTTGATCCGGCCCTTCAGGAAGAAGGCTGCGCGGCCGGCCGCAGCGCCCTTGCCGTCGTCGAACGAGCGCGCCCAGTTCTGGATGTCCTGCTCGAAGCCGTCCTCGATGCGCACCGGCTGGATCGCGCGGCCGCGCCGGCGCGATCAGCCAGAAGGTCGCACGGCCGTTGTCGACCACCATCTGCACGCCGGGCGTGGTTCGATCGGCGTCGAGCGCGCCGGGGCCGAGCTCGTCGGTCCGGGCGCCCAGCAGCAGGATGCGGCCGGAGGACGACTCGATCGTGATCGTGGCCGGGGTCTTCAGCGGCTGGCCGCTGGCGTCGAGCAGCTGCACGTTGACCGCCACGCGCGAGACGCCGTCGGCCACCGCCGCCTGCGCGGCGACATCGACGACGATCTGTCCCACCGCCATGTTCTGCAGCGCGTTGACGGCGATACGCGGCGAGGTTGGCGGCAGCGGCGCCACCGTGCCGCGCGCCGCCGCGCCGTCGGCCGGTTCGAACGGCGCCTGCGCCTGCGCCAGCCCGGGCGCGATGCCGGCTGCGGCCGCGAAGGCCACCGCCAGCGCATTCGCCATGGCGTGCCGCCGGAATTCAGCGGGGCGCATCGTTGTTCCCGGCCGGCGCCGGCGCGCCGGCGGGCGGGCTGCTGAAGCGCAGGTTGCCGCGCGGCTGCGTGGCGGGCGCGGCGACTTCGCCCTGCGCGCGGCGCGCGTTGACGTCGTTCATCACCGGCGCCGAACACGAGCCCTCGATGAAGTCGGCGCGATGCAGCTCGCCCTTCTTGATGTCGAGCATCAGCGAGCCCGGGTCGCCGACGTTGCGGTTGCTGCTCGAGCGCAGCTGGCTGCCCGGCGGCAGCGTCGCGCGGTCGAGCTTCATCACGTGCAGCAGCGGCCGCACGCCGCAGTACGAGTACTTGCCTTCGGAATCGGTGACGAAGAAGGTGCCGTCCTGCAGCCACAGCCGCACGCCGGGAATGCCGGGCTCGCCCGGGTCCTGCAGGTGATTGCCGTTGCAGTCGACGTAGACCTTGCCGGCGACGCAGGCGTCGGTGGTGAAGACGCCGCCCTGCACGCGCACCTGGAACTGCGCGACGTTCGAACAGGCCTGCGGCTGCGCCGCGCAGTTGATCGCCGGCGTCGGCTTGGCCTGCGCGGTGTTGATGCCGTTGCCTTCGGCCGCGCCGACGCCGACGCGCACGCGGTAGGTCAGTACGATCTCGTCGCTCGCCGGCAGCGCGCCGACGGCGAAGCTGAGCTGCGGTCCCGGGCTGCCGGCCGGATCGGCGATCTGCGCGCGGCTGCCTGTCCGCGTGACGAAGGCCGTGCCCGGAATGAAACGGAAGCCCGCCGGCAGCGCGTCGTCGACGAACACCGCGCCGAGCGCGGCGCTGGTCGTGTTGCGGATGCGGATCGTGTACTGCAGCGAGTCGCCCAGCTCGACCACCTGCGTCGAACCGGTCTTGGTGATGACGATGCCGGTGAGCGCGCGCGGATCGACCGGGATGTGGTTGTGCACCACGTTCGCGGCGCCGGAGCCCGACGCGAGCTGCAGGTAATACGGGGTCGGCTGGCCGACCGCCGGCGGGCCCGCCTGCACCTGCACCGCCACCGTGCCCGGGGCCGGCGGCGTGGCCAGCGGCGAGGGCTGCGGCGCGATCAGCTGCGAGACGAAGCTGTGCGACGGCGGCGGCGCCACCGTCAGCGCGAAGTCGCAGCGCGGCGGCGCGCTGCCGTTGAACAGGAAGAAGTACGCGCCCTGCGGACCGACCGTCATGCTGACGGCGCTGCCGGCGATCGTGTAGCCGCCGAGCGTGGCGTTGGCCACATGCAGCGCCGGGTCGTAGCCCGGGCAGCTGCCGACCGGTGCCAGCGTGACGACTGCGCCGGGCACCGGCACGCGCGTGACGGCGTCGTACACCACGCCGCTCGGATCGACCGGCAGGCTCTGCTGCAGCAGGTTGTCGCCGGTCGTCAGCACCACGCGCAGCTGCGCGTTGGTCGTGTTCTCGACGCACGACGAGGCCTGCGCGTTGTTCGCGTTGTTCGGTCCGCTGGCCACGCACGGCACCGGTGGCGTGCCCGTGTTGCCCGACACCGGCACGCCCCACACCACGCCGACGCTCGGGTCGCGGAAGCGCACCAGGTACGGCCGCCCCGGGATGAGCTCGGTGGCGCGCCAGCTGCCATCGGCGCCGCTGGTGGCGGTGCGCACCACCGCGCCGCTGGCGGCATC
>JALORV010000026.1 GCA_025458735.1 Burkholderiaceae bacterium
GCGCGGCTGGCGCCGCCTGCAACAGACGGCCTCACCCGCCCCGGGAGTCTTCGTGTCACGGTCCCCGGCAACCGGTCGCCGAGGCCCGGCACCCTTCCTGGCTCAGGCAACGGCGGCGCTGCGGCCGACCGCCGCGCTCAGCCGAGCCATCCCTTGATGCGCGCCGCGAATGTGTCCCGGCTGATGCCGTAGCGGTCGTGCAGCGTCGGTAGCGCGCCGGCGTCGAGGAACGCGTCCGGCAGCCCGCCGAGCTGGAACCCGGCCGGCTGCACGCCGTTGCGCAGCAGCAGGCTCGCCACCGCCTCGCCCAGGCCGCCGATCACCGAGTGGTTTTCGGCGACCACGACCAGACGCGGCTTGCGGCGCACTTCCGCCAGAATCGTCGCCTCGTCGAGCGGCTTGATGGTCGGGCAGTGCAGCACTGCCACGCCGACTTTGTCTCCGGCCAGCAGCTGCGCCGCCTCGAGCGCGCGCATCGTCATGAAGCCGCTCGATATCACCAGCACCTCGGCGCCATCGCGCAGCAGCTTCGCCTTGCCGAGCTCGAAGCGGTAGTCGAATTCGTCGAGCACCAGCGGCACGTTGCCGCGCAGCAGCCGCATGTAGACCGGCCCCCGGTGCGCGGCAATCTGCGGCACCGCCTGCTCGAGGTCGAGCGCATCGCACGGATCGACGATCGTCAGCCCGGGAATGCCGCGCATCATTGCGATGTCCTCGGTCGCCTGGTGGCTCGGGCCGTAACCGGTCGTGAGCCCCGGCAGCGCGCAGCAGATCTTGACGTCGAGATTCTCCTCGGCGATTACCTGGTGGATGAAGTCGTAGGCGCGACGCGTGCCGAACACCGCATAGGTGGTGACGAACGGCGTGAGGCCTGCCTTCGCCATGCCGCCGGCGGCACCCATCAGCAGCTGCTCGGCCATGCCCATCTGGAAGAAGCGGTCCGGATACGCCTGCGCGAACAGGTGCAGGTCGGTGTACTTGGCCAGATCGGCAGTCATGCCGACGATGTCCGGCCGCTGCGCGGCCAGTTCGACCAGCGCCTTGCCGAACGGCGCGGCCTGCACGCGCTGCCCCTCGCTCGCGATGGACGCGATCATCGCGGAGGTGGTCAGGCGCGGCTTCTTGTCTGCGACGGTGTTCATCAGTGGGCCTCCTCAGGCTGCGACTCGTCAAGGATCCGGATCGCCTGCTGCCATTCGGGCGGATCGACGCGGATGAAGTGGTTCTTCTCGCGCTTCTCGAGGAACGGCACACCCTTGCCCATCAGCGTGTCGAACAGGATCACGCGCGGTTTCGCGACGGCCACGCTGCGGGCGACGTCGAAGGCGCGCAGCACGGCGGCGAGGTCGTTGCCATCGACGCGCTGCACGTGCCAGCCGAAGGCCGCCCACTTGTCGGCAAGCGGCTCGAAGGCCATCACCTTGCTCGAGGCGCCGTCAGCCTGCTGGTTGTTGATGTCGACCAGGCAGATCAGGTTGGCGAGGCCGTAGTGAGACGCGGACATCGCCGCCTCCCAGGTGGAGCCTTCGTCGAGCTCGCCATCGGACATCGAGTTGTAGACGAAAGCCGGGTTGTTCCTGTGCCGCAGCCCGAGCGCCATGCCGACGGCGATCGGCAGGCCCTGCCCGAGCGAACCGCCGGATATCTCCATGCCCGGCGTGTACGCCGCCATGCCCGACATCGGCAGACGGCTGTCGTCGCTGCCGTAGGTCTCGAGTTCCGCCTCGGGAACGATGCCGGCCTCGATCAGCGCGGCGTAAAACGCGATCGCATAATGGCCGTGCGACAGCAGGAAGCGGTCGCGCCCTTCCCACTCCGGTTCTGCGGGGCGCAGATTCAGTGCGTGACCATAGGCTACGGCCAGCACGTCGGCGTAGCCGAGCGCCTGGCCGATATAGCCCTGGCCCTGCACCTCGCCCATGCGCAATGCGTAGCGACGGATGCGCCAGGCGCACTGCGCGAGCGCCGCAACCCGGTCCGTCGTGGCGGTTGCATTCATCGGGACTCTCCTTGGTTGACGGTTACGGTCACTTGATGATCGACGCCGGCACGTAGGACACCAGCGCCAGCACGAGGAAAGCGACCAGGTAAAACGGGCCCAGCTCGCGCACTGTCTGGCCGACCTTGACCTTGGCCACCGCGCTGGTGATGAAGAGCGTCGTGCCGACCGGCGGGGTGTAAAGACCGATCGCCAGGTTGACCACCATCATCACGCCGAGCTGCGTCGGTTCCATGCCGATGCTCTGCGCGAGCGGGATGAACACCGGCGTCAGCAGCAGGATCGCCGCCGGCAGGTCGATGAACATGCCGATCAGCAGCATCAGCAGGTTCATCAGCAAAATCACCATCCAGCCGGTGTCCACGTTCTCACGCACCCACTGCGTGATGCCCTGCGGCATCTGGTCGAAGGTCAGCAGCCAGCCGATCGCGGCCGACGCCATGATCACCAGCAGCACGACCCCGGTGGCAAGTCCGGCTTCGACGACGGCAGCATTCAGCCGCTTCCAGTCGAGGTCGCGGTACACCACCGCAGACACCACGCCGGCGTAGAGCGTCGACAGCACCGCCACTTCGGTCGGCGTGGCGATGCCGAAGCGCAGGAAGACGACGATCAGCACCGGCAGCAGCAGCGCAGGTGTCGAATACGCCAGGTGCCTGCGGAAGGCGGCCAGCTCGAACGGCGTCGTGTCGCGCGGGAAATTGCGGCGACGACCGACCCACCAGCACACGAACATGAAGCCGCCGCACAGCAGCAGGCCGGGCAGGATGCCGGCGACGAACAGCGCGGCGATCGACGCGTTGGCCGTCAGCGCGAAGATGATCATCGGGATCGACGGCGGGATCAGGATGTCGATGGTCGCCGCCGCCGCCAGCGTCGCCGCCGAGAACGCCGGCGGATAGCCGAGGCGCTTGTGCCAGGGGATCATCAGCGAGCCGATCGCGGAAGCGTCGGCGACCGCCGAGCCCGACACGCCGCCGAACAGCGTCGACGACAGCACGCCGACCTGCGCCGGCCCGCCGTGGTAGCGGCCGATCAGCGTCGACAGCATCCCCACCAGCGCCGCGCCGAGCTTGCCGCCCATCATCAGCGCGCCGGTCAGCATGAAGAACGGGATCGCGATCAGCGGAAAGCTCTGGACCTGCGCCACCATCTGCTGCACCAGCAGGTCGAGCGGCACGCGGTCCGAGGTGGCCGCGGCGGCCATCGCCGACATCAGCAACGCGTGGGCGATCGGCACGGCGAACACGGCCGCGCCGAGGAAGACAACGAGGATCAGGGCAGTCATGGCGGTCTCCTGTCGATCTGCGGAACTACCAGTGCGCCTGCGGAACGTGCGGCTCGCCGCTCGCCAGCGGATCGACGGTCATCTGCCATACGCGCCAGGCCGAGAACAGCGCCAGCAGGGCCAGCAGCGCCATGCCGCCCATCACGCAGCCATAGGTGATCGAGCCCGGCAGCTGCAGGATCGGCGATTTCTCGTCGTGCACCACCTCGAGCATGCGGAAGGTGGCGACCGACAGCACGCCGTACATTGCGGCGACGGCCAGCCACGTCAGCACGGCGATCGGCCGGCGCAGCGCAAACGGCAGCTTGTCCATCATGAAGCTGGTGGTGATATGCGCGCCGTGCAGCGCGGCCAGCACCACGCCCGACATCACCAGCCACGGAAACAGCAGCTCCGGCACCTCGTTGGCCCACTGGATGCTCGAGCCGGTGGCATAACGCAGCACGGTGTTGGCGCACAGGATCAGGAAGATCACGGACGTGCTCAGCCACAGCACCGCACGGCACAGGGCGGCGACGGCGCGCTCGACGACGTTCATGGCGGTCTCCTTGGGGGTAGATGGCGCCCGCTCGGTTGCGAGGGGCGCTCTTGTTATCCGGTGCCGGACGGTAGGGCGACCGCCGTGGCACCCGCTTTACTGCTACTGCGCGCGAGCGGCGGCGACGACCTTCGTCACGTAGGCGCCGATCGGGCCGGTCGTCCACTTCGACTCCACCGGCCCGGTGGCCTTGGCGAACGCGTTCTTGTCGACCGTCGTCACCTGCATGCCCTTGGTCTTCAGATCCGCGAGCAGCTTGTCGTCGGACTCCTGCGAGAGCCTGCGCTGCAGCGCGGTTGCCTCGGCGGCCGCTTCCTGAACGATCTTGCGATCGGCCTCGGACAGCCGGTCCCAGGTGCGCTTGCTCATCAGGAACGGCGTCATCTGGAACTGGTGCGAGGTCAGCGCGAGGTTCTTCTGCACTTCGTACAGCTTGCTGGCGTGGATGTTCATCAGCGGGTTCTCCTGGCCGTCGACCACGCCCTGCTGGAGCGCGACGTACAGCTCGGCGAACTTGATCTGCTGCGCCTCGGCGCCGAGCGACTGCATGATGTCGACCAGCACGCTGTCGGGCGGCGTGCGCATCTTCAGGCCCTTCATGTCCTCGACCTTGCCGATCGGGCGCTTGCTGTTGGTCATGTGGCGGATGCCGTTGTCCCAGTAGCCGAGCACGATCAGGCCCTTGTCGGCCGACTTGTCGGCGAGTTCCCTGCCGAGCGGGCCGTCGAGCAGCTTGAAGGCCTGGCCGGCGTTGCTGAACAGGAACGGCATGCCGTAGGCGGCGTACTCCGGCACCGCATTGGCGACCGCGCCCTGCGAGTTGGCCGACATGTCGAGCGCGCCGGTGCGCAGCGCGGTGACCATCGCAGCGTCGTCACCGAGCTGCGCCGAAGGCGCCACCTGGACTTCGATCCTGCCGCCGGACTTCGCCTTGACGACGTCGGCGAACTTCACCGCCGCCTCGTGGCGCGGATTGCCGGGCGCGGCGCCGTGGCCGAGCGTGAGCTTGGTCTGGGCCTGGACGACGACGGGCAGCAGCAGGCCAGCGGCCAGCGCGACCAGCGTGCGATTGAAGTGCAAGCGATTCATGGGTTGTCTCCGGATTGCGTGTGGTTTGACTGCGAGGGGAGGGGCTTCGGGCAGGAACTTCAGTGGATCAACATGCCGCCATTCACGTCGAGCGTGATGCCGGTGCAGTACGCCGACAGGTCGCTGGCGAGGAACAGGCACGCGCCGGCGACATCGCTGGCGGCGCCCAGGCGCGCAAGCGGAATCTCGGCCGCAATTTGCGCCTTGCGTTCCTCGGTGAGCTTGCCCTTGCTGATGTCGGTGGCGATCAGCCCGGGCGTGATGCAATTGACGCGGATGCCGGCCGGGCCGAGTTCGCGTGCCATCGCGCGCGCCAGCCCCAGCACGCCGGCCTTGGCCGCCGAGTAGTGCGGGCCGCCGAGGATGCCGCCGCCACGCTGCGCCGAGACCGACGAGATGCAGACGATCGAGCCGGCGCCCTGCTTCTGCATCGCCGGCAGCGCCGCCTGCGACATGTAAAGCGTGCCGCGCAGGCTCACATCGAGGATGCGGTCGTAGTCGGCGCCGGTGATGTCGATGGTCTTCGCGGGCTGCGTGATGCCGGCGTTGTTGACCAGCACGTCGATGCGGCCGTAGGCCTGCAGCGTCGCGGCTGCGGCGGCCTCGCAAGAGGCCTTGTCGGTGACGTCGGCGACCAGGCCAAGATGGCCCGTGCCAAGCTTCATCGCCGCCGCCGCCGGATCGGCGCGCTCGAGATCCAGCACCACCACGCGCGCGCCGTGCGACGCCATCAGACGCGCGGTGGCGAAACCGAGGCCGTTGATGCCGGCGCCCCCGGTGATCACGGCAACCTTGTCGGCAAGCAGCATGTCGTTCGACTCCTGGTGTTCTTCGAGAGGGAAGCCGTGCCGCGCTGTGCGGCATCGGTGCTTCTTATGGGGACGATTCGATTCCCCGATGGAGGCGGATTCTTCGTGCCCGCCAAGCTGACGACAAGCGATAATTCTTCAGCCTAAGATGACGTTCTTTCATGTTGTGAGGGAGAGCGAACCATGGCGGCCCTGCCACCCGTAGCCAATCTGCTCGCGTTCGAAGCGGTTGCGCGGCGTCGCAGCTTCGCGATGGCCGCGTCGGAACTGCATCTGACTGCATCAGCGGTCAGCCACCAGGTCGCACGCCTCGAAACGCACCTGGGCGTGCGACTGTTCGAGCGCAGCGCGCACGCCGTGAAGCTGAGTGCTGCGGGAGAGCGTTACCTGGCGCGCGTCGGGGGCGCCCTGGCGGCGATCGGCGCGGCCACCGACGATCTGCGGCAGGGCGTCAGCAACAGCCTGTACGTGCACTCGGCGCCGAGCCTCGCCAGCCTGTGGCTGATGCCGCGGCTGCCGGGCTTCGCGCAGGCGCATCCGGAGATCGCGCTCAACCTCTCGGCCGCGCATACGCCGAGCGACTTCGGCCTCGGCCAGGCCGACCTCGACATCCGCTACGGCGTGCCGCTGTGGCCCAACCTGGAAGTCGAGCCGCTGTTCGAGGAACGTGTCCTGCCGCTCGCCAGCCCGGCGTTCATCCGGCGCCATCGACTGAAGAAGCCCGAGGGGCTGCTGCGCGTGCCGCTGATCCAGAGCGCCGTGAGCGTGGTGCAGTGGTCGGACTGGTTCGCCGCCTTCACTAACCAGCGCGCACCCGACCGCTTTGCGCTGCGCTTCGACCGCGCCCAGCTCTCACTCGACGCCGCCACACAGGGCCTCGGTGTCGCGCTCGAAAGCGCCACCAACGCCGGCCGCCACCTGGGCGAGGGCAAGCTGAGCCCGATCTTCGGCTTCGAGCAGTCGATCAGGGTCAAGGCGCACTTCCTCGTCTACCCCGCGCGCCACGCGAAGCGGCCGCCGGTGGCCGCGTTCATCGAGTGGCTCCGCAGCGAGGCGGCGAAAGCGGCGTGATCGACGTGCGCGACCCGGCGCGCTCGCGGCCCTGCGGCAGACGCGACTCCGCTCGCTCGACCCGCGCCCGTTCAACCACGATGATGCCGACTGCGGTACAACACGCCGATACAACGGAGCCTGACGATGGCCCTTCCACGCCCCAGCGTCACCGACAAGCGTCGTGAGTTCCACCGCCTGCACGCGGGCGGCTGCTTCGTGATTCCCAACCCGTGGGATCCCGGCAGCGCGCGCTACCTGCAGAGCCTCGGCTTCAAGGCGCTCGCCACGACCAGCGCGGGCTTTGCCTGGTCCAGGGCGCGGCCGGACAGCGGCGTGACGCGCGATGCGGTGATCGCGCACCTGGCCGAGATGGTCGCGGCCACCGATGTCCCGATCAACGCGGATTTCGAGAGCGGCTTCGCGGCCGACGCC
>JALORV010000027.1 GCA_025458735.1 Burkholderiaceae bacterium
CGCCTCCTCCGGCGACAGCGTCGGCACGTTCTGGTAGAGCTTGGTCGGCGCGATCATCGGCGTGCGCACCAGCGGCATGTTGATCGTCGTGAAGCGGATCCCCGCATCGGCGAACTCGGACGAGGCGCAGGCCGTCCACGCGTCCAGCGCCGCCTTCGAGGCCACGTAGGCCGAAAAGCGCGGCGCGTTGGTCAGCACCCCGATCGACGAGATGTTGATGACATGGCCGCGCCGCTTCGCGCCCATGTGCGGCAGCAGGCCCATGGTCATGCGCAGCGCGCCGAAGTAGTTGATCTGCATCGTGCGCTCGAAGTCGTGGTAGCGGTCGTAGCTCGACTCGATGCCGCGGCGGATCGAACGGCCCGCGTTGTTGACCAGAAAATCGGCGCCGCCGAGAGACTCGATGATCCACGCCGTGGCCTTGTCGACGCCCTCGTTGCTGGCGAGGTCCGCCGAGTGCGTGACGACCTTGCCGCCGTTTTCGTTGGCGCCGAGGCCATCTTCGATCTCCTTCTTCGCCGCCGCCAGCTTGGCCTCGTCGCGCGCGATGATCACCGTGACCGCTCCGGCCTGCGCGATCTTGTGCGCAGCCGCCAGCCCGATGCCGGAAGAGCCCCCGGTGATGACCACCACCTTGCCCTGCACCTGGCCCTTGAGCGTGCGGTCGATGAAAAGATCCGGATCGAGGTTGCGCTCCCAGTAGTCCCACAGACGGTAGGCGTAATCCTCGAGGCGCGGGCAGGCAATGCCCGTGCCCTTGAGCGCCGCCGTCGTCTCGCGCGCGTCGAAGCGCGTCGGGTAGTTGACGAAGGTGATGATGTCGTCGGGCAGGCCGAGATCCTTCATCACGGCGCCACGGATGCGCCGAACCGGCGTCAGCGACAGCAGTCCCTTTTTAACGCTGCCCGGGATGAAGCCGAGCAGCGCGGCGTTCACGCGCAGGGAGAACTGCGGCGCGTGGGCGGCCCGCGCGAAGATGTTCAGCACGTCGCCGACGCGGTACGGCGTCGGGTCGACCAGGTGAAACGCCTTCTTGTTGCCTTCCTTCGCGTGGGCGATGTGGTCCATCGCGTCCACCACGAAATCGACGGGCACGATGTTGATGCGCCCGCCCTCGATGCCCACCGCCGGCATCCATGGCGGCAGCAGGCTGCGCATGCGCTGGATCAGCTTGAAGAAGTAGTAGGGGCCGTCGATCTTGTCCATCTCGCCGGTCTTGCTGTCGCCCACCACCAGGCCGGGCCGATACACCCGCCACGGCATCTTCGCCTCCTTGCGCACGATCTTCTCGGAGTCGTGTTTGGTGGCGAAGTACGGATGGTCGAGGTTCTCGGCCTCGTCGAACATGTCCTCGCGGAACACGCCTTCGTACATCCCGGCCGCCGCGATCGACGAGGCATGCTGGAAGATGCCGGCCTTGATCTCGTTGGCGAGCGCCACGGCGTTTTTCGTGCCCTCGATGTTGGCGACGATCTGGCTGTCGGCGTCGGCCTTGAGGTCGTAGACGGCGGCCAGGTGGAAGAAGTGCTTGATCTTTCCGGCCAGCTTCTTCTGGTCGGCCTTGGTCACCCCCAGCAGCGGCTTGCCGAGGTCGCCGACGATCGGCACCGCACGTTCCTCGGACACCCCCCAGGACTCGAGCAGCGCCGGTACCTTGTCGAGGCTCTCGCGGCGAACCAGGAAGTACACGGTGGTGCCGCGGCGCGCGAGTAGTTTCTTGACGAGGCGCTTGCCGATGAAGCCGGTGGCGCCGGTGACGAAGTACGTCATCGGATGTCTCCTAGGGGCGAAAACGTTCGGTGTGCGAATCTCGCGGCAGTGTAGCGCCAGCGCCTAAATGCTAGAGCCGAGGCTCTATGCAGGCGGTTGTCCTGCCGGCGTCAGGACTCCTAGACTCGCACCATCAGTCAAACACTTCCGAGGCGAGGATTCGATATGGTCAAGAAGCTCAAGGCAATGGCCGAGAAGTCGGGCAGCGAGAGCCAGCTGCGCGCCGCAGTGAAGGACTCCGCACAGGAGATCTGGCTGGCGGGTCTCGGCGCCTTCTCGAAGGCGCAGGAGGAAGGCCAGAAGGTGTTCAAGGCGCTGGTGCGTGAAGGCACGAGCATCCAGAAGCGGACCATGAAGGTCACCGAAGACAAGGTCAATGACGTGACGGCAAAAGTGACGAAGGTGGCAGCCGGGCTGCAGAAGCAGGCCAACGGCACCTGGGACAAGCTGGAGACCGTGTTCGAGGCCCGTGTCGAGCGCGCCCTGACGCGCCTCGGTGTGCCGACCAACAAGGAAATCGCCGCCCTCACCAAGCGCGTCGAGGAGCTGACCCGCAGCGTCGGCACGCTGACCAAGACGCGTCCGGCCAAGGCGCCGGCCAAGCGCGCCCGTAAGGCGGCCTGAGCCTGCGACCGCGCGGTGCCGCTTCTGCGCGCGGCACCGCGGCCTCGGCGCGCGCGGGCGCCTGCCCCGCTGCCGCGCCGGCCCGCTGAGGACGGCATCATCGTCTTGCCCGAGTAAGCGCCATGACGCGGCGCGCTTCCCATCCCGCCATGAAGCGACGGCCCGCGCCTGCGCGGAGTCCGCGCATCGGACTCGCGCTTGCAGGCGGTGGTCGTTCCGCGCCGCTGGCGCGGACGACGGAAGTCGTCTCATGGTGAAACGGACCGCCACCGGCCGCAGCGCTGCGCAACCTCGTCCACGGTCGCCAACGCGTCCACGCATCGGACTCGCCCTTGCCGGCGGCGGTCGTTCCGCGCCGCTGGCGCGGACGACGGAAGTCGTCTCATGGTGAAACGGACCGCCACCGGCCGCAGCGCTGTGCAACCTCGTCCACGGTCGCCAACGCGTCCACGCATCGGACTCGCCCTTGCCGGCGGCGGTCCGTTGGGCGCGATCTACGAGATCGGCGCGCTGGCTGCGCTGACGGAGGCGCTCGAGGGGCTCGACTTCAACGAGGCCGACGTCTACGTCGGGGTGAGTGCCGGCGGCTTCATCGCGGCGGGACTCGCCAACGGGATCACGCCGCACCAGATGTCGCGGCTGTTCATCGAGGGCGAGAAGAGCAGCGACCGTTTCGAGCCGTCGATCCTGCTGCGCCCGGCATTCCGCGAATACGCGGCACGGCTGGCCTCGGTGCCGCCGCTGGCACTGAGCGCAGCGTGGCACTACCTGCTCGGCGCCAGCACCATCATGAGCGCCTTCGAGCGCCTTGGGCGCGCCATTCCCACCGGCGTATTCAGCGGCGACGAAGTGGACCGCTACCTGTCCGGCGTCTTCAGCCAGCCCGGTCGCAGCAACGACTTCCGCCAGCTCTCGCACAAGCTCTACCTCGTGGCCACCGACCTCGACACCGGATCGTCGGTGGCCTTTGGCGGCAAGGACCTCGACGGCGTGCCGATCTCGCGCGCAGTCCAGGCGTCGGCCGCGCTGCCGGGCCTGTTCCCGCCGGTGGAAATCGATGGCCGCTACTTCGTCGACGGTGCCTTGCGCAAGACGCTGCACGCCTCGATCGCGCTCGACCAGGGCGTCGACCTGATGCTGTGCCTGAACCCGCTGGTGCCGTTCGACTCGACCCCGCACCACCGCACGCGCGACCGCGAGCACCAGCTCGACAAGCTGGTCGAAGGCGGACTGCCGGTGGTGCTGGCGCAGACCTTCCGTTCGATCATCCACTCCCGGCTTGGCGCCGGCCTCGAGCGCTACAAGACCGCGTACCCGCGCACCGACATCCTGCTGTTCGAGCCCAATCGCGCCGACGCGGACATGTTCTTCACCAACCTCTTTTCCTACTCCAGCCGCCGCCGGCTGTGCGAGCACGCCTACCAGAAGACGCGCGAGGAACTGTGGAAGCGGCGCCACGAACTCGCGCCGATGCTGCAGCGGCACGGCATCGAGATCCGCGACGATGTCCTGCGCGACGACTCGATGACGCTGGTGAAGAGCCTGCGCCGCAGCCGCGGCACCTGGCGCGAGACGGCTTCGACGGCGGCAACCCGGCTGCTGACACACACGCTCGACGATCTGGAGCGCTGGCTGCGCTACGCCGCCGCCTGAGCCTGCGCGGACGGCTGCGGCACCGCGGCGTGCCTGCGCTATTCTTGGCGCTTCCGCCCGGCCTTGCCTCTCATCCCCGGACCTCGCGCGCAGATCATGGAACGCAAACCGCCGCGCCGCACGCGCGAACGCATCCTCGAGCTGTCGCTGCGCCTGTTCAACGACTTCGGCGAGCCGAACGTCAACACCACGCTGATCGCCGAGGAGATGAACATCTCCCCCGGCAACCTGTACTACCACTTCAAGAACAAGGACGACATCATCAACTGCGTCTTCCAGCAGTTCGAGCGGGAGATCGACAGGCTGCTGACGGTGCCGTCCGAGCGCGCACCCAACGTCGAGGATGCCTGGCTGTTCCTGCACGTGCTGTTCGAGCTGATCTGGAAGTACCGTTTCTTCTACCGCGATCTCAACAACCTGCTCGCCAACAACCGCACGCTGGAACTGAAGTTCAAGCAGCTGCTGAAGCAGAAGGTGCAGGTGGCTCGCGGCCTGCTCGACGGCCTGACGCGCGCGGGCGAGCTGCAGGCCGGGCCGCGCGAGGTCGAGGCGCTGGCCACCAACATGGTGGTGGTAGCCACCTACTGGCTCTCCTACTCTTACGTGCTCGACCCGCGCCGGTTCAATGAACCCGAAGTGGTCGGCGCAGCACTGCAGCGCGGCTGCTACCAGGTCATGGCGCTGACGGCGCCGTACCTGAGCGGCCAGTCCCGCACGCTGTTCGAGCAGCTTGCCGCCGAGTATCTGACCGACTGAACGCAGGAGACACCATGGCCAAGGCGTGGGCGAAGTTCCCGTATCCCGACAAGAAGTACCAGTACACGGCCGCCTCGCTGAAAAAGGCGTGGGACCGCCTGCACAAGGGCGATGCCGAGCCGTTTCCGAAGAGCGAGGCAGCGGTCGAAGCCTGGATCGCGTTTCATGCCGGCGAGTTCCAGAAGGCTGCCGAACTGGGCCTGAAGGCCGGCGCCGAAGGCGCCAGTGTCGCCAACAAGGCACAGGCGATCTATGCCAACTATCTGGAGGACAGCGACAAGCGCAAGCTGGAGCTGTTCGAGGAAGTGGCGTCGCGTGCCGAGGCGCAGCAGGCGAAGGAACCGAAGAATCCGAACGCCCATTACTGGCAGGCCTACGCGCTCGGCCGCTACGCACAGGGCATCTCGGTGGCCAAGGCGCTGGCGCAGGGCATCGGCGGCAAGGTCAAGTCTGCGCTGGAGACCACGATCAAGCTCGCGCCCAAGCACGCCGATGCGCACATCGCGCTTGGGTCGTATCACGCCGAGGTGATCGACAAGGTCGGCGCGATGATCGGCGGGCTGACCTACGGCGCCAAGAAGGATGTGGCGTTGAAGAACTACCAGGCCGCGCTGAAGCTCGCGCCCGATTCGGCGATCGCGCGCATCGAGTACGCCAACGGCCTCGTCATGCTCGAAGGCAAGAAGGCACTGAAGGAAGCCGAGAAGCTCTACAGCGAGGCGGCCGAGTGCGAACCCCTCGACGCCATGGAGCGTCTGGACGTCGAGCTCGCCAAGGCAGAACTCGAGGACTGACGGGGGCCGCGCTGCCGCCGGCGGCTACTTGTGCCGCTGCGGTGCCCGCTTGGCCGCAGCCTTCGGCGGTTCGGCCTTCGGCGCGTTGCCGATCACGCCCTTCAGCGGGCAGATCCTGAATGCCGGGCACTTCTCGCACCCGGCGACCACCGCGATCGGACACAGCGTCATGGCGTCTTTCCTCCGGGCGCCCGTGCGCCCTGCTGTTGCCGCCCGCCGCGGCGCCGAGGCGGACGGCGCTTCAGGCAATCTCTTCGTACAGCGGCAGGGTCAGGAACTCGGCAAAGCTTTCCTGCGTGCTCATTTTCTCGAAGATCTGCGCGGCGCGATCGTAGGTCGGCGAGTTGGGGCCGACGTCGGCCTTCACCTTCGCCAGTTCCTCCGGGATCAGTGCGCGCACCATGTCCGCGGTTACCTTGCGGCCGTCGTCGAGCACGCCCTTGGGTGAGCGGATCCACTGCCAGACCTGCGAGCGGCTGATTTCGGCCGTGGCGGCGTCTTCCATCAGGTTGTGAATCGGCACGCAGCCGTTGCCGGCCAGCCACGAGCCCAGGTAGTGGATGCCGACGTTGATGTTCATGCGCAGCCCGGCCTCGGTGATTGGCGTCTCGGGCTGGAAATTCAGCAGATCGGCGGCGCCGACCTTGATGTCGTCGCGCTTCTTGTCGATCTGGTTCTTGCGTTCGCCAAGCACCTTGACGAACTCCTCCATCGCGATCGGCACCAGGCCCGGATGCGCGACCCAGCCGCCGTCGTAGCCGTCGGTGGCGTCGCGCGCCTTGTCCGAGCGCACGCCGCCGAGCGCGGTCTCGTTCTTCACCGGATCGTTCTTGATCGGAATCAGCGCACTCATGCCGCCGATGGCGGGCGCGTTGCGCTTGTGGCAGGTGGCCAGCAGCAGCAGCGCATAGGCACGCATGAACGGCGCCGTCATCGTCACCTTGGCCCGGTCGGCAAGGCAGAAGCTGCGGTCCACCTTGAACTTCTTGATGCAGGAAAAGATGTAGTCCCAGCGCCCGGCATTGAGCCCCGCCGAGTGCTCGCGCAGTTCGTACAGGATCTCGTCCATCTCGAAGGCGGCCAGGATGGTCTCGATCAGCACGGTCGCCTTGATCGTGCCCTGCGGCAGCCCCAGCGCCTTCTGCGTGGCCACGAAGACGTCGTTCCACAGCCGTGCCTCCAGGTGCGACTCCATCTTCGGCAGGTAGAAGTACGGCCCGGAACCGCGCGCCACCAGCTCCCTGGCGTTGTGGAACATGTAGAGCGCGAAGTCGAAGATGCCGCCGGACACACGCTGGCCATCGACCAGCACGTGCTTCTCGTCGAGATGCCAGCCCCGCGGCCGCACGACCAGCGTGGCGACCTTGTCGTTGAGCTTGTAGACCTTGCCGCCCTGCTCCAGCACGATGGTGCGGCGGATGGCGTCGATCAGGTTGATCTGCCCGGTGATCTGGTTGTCCCAGTTCGGCGCGTTGCTGTCCTCGAAGTCGGTCATGTAGGAATCCGCCCCGGAGTTCAGCGCATTGATGATCATCTTGCGCTCCACCGGGCCGGTGATTTCGACGCGACGGCACTGCAGATCGGCGGGAATCGGCGCGATC
>JALORV010000028.1 GCA_025458735.1 Burkholderiaceae bacterium
CGGAGGCGTGATCGACTTCGGCCGCGACTATGGCGGGCTGGATGCTCGCCTGCAGGGCAACTTCCCCGCCTGGACACTCACGTTCGGGCTGGCGTGGGAGCAGTTGAACGAGCAGCGGTTCGGCTACGAGAACTTCGTGCGCAACAACGGGCAGACTATCCTCGGCGTTCGGGGCGGTCTGCGGCGCGACGAACGAAACCGCGTTGCCTCGCTCGATCCTTACCTCCAGGGCGAGTGGAGGCTTGGCGAACGCTGGCGACTGCTCGCCGGTGCGCGCGCCTCGACGGTCAGCTTCGAGTCGAACGACCGATACTTCGCGAACGGCGACGACTCCGGTTCGACCCGCTACCGCGCCATCACCCCGACGCTCGGCGTCGTCTACCGGTTCTCGTCGTCCGGCAGCGTCTATGCGTCCTACGGCCGCGGCTTCGAGACACCGACGCTGAACGAGGTCGCTTACCGTGCCGACGGTTCCGCCGGACTGAACGGCGACATCGATCCGGCACGCAGCGACAACGTCGAAGTGGGACTCAAGTCGGCACTCGGCTCCGGTGCGGTCGCGACGCTGGCGCTGTTCTCGGTATCGACCCGCGACGAGATCGTCGTGCTCGCCAACAGCGGCGGGCGTTCGGCGTTCGGCAATGCCGGCGCCACCTCGCGCCGCGGCGCCGAAGCGTCGATCGACTGGCGTCTTGCCCCGCAGTGGTCATTCTTCGCCGCGGCCACGGCGCTTCAGGCGCGGTTCGACGAGGGATTCCTCACCTGTGCCGCGGCGCCCTGCCCCGCGCCGTCCGTTCCCGTCGCCGCCGGCAACCGGCTGCCGGCCGTCCCGGCGTGGTCGGGCCTGGCCGAGCTGCGCTGGCGTCCGGGCTGGGCCGACTGGCAGTTGCAGTGGCGCGTGCAGTCGAAGCTCTACGTCGACGACCGCAACTCCCAGGCCGCGCCCGGCTATGGCGTGCTCAATCTGTCGGTCGCCCGCAGCTTCGTGGTTGGCGGCGCCAATGCGCGCGCCTTCCTGCGACTCAACAACGCGCTCGGCAAGGACCATGTCGGCGCCGTGATCGTGAACGAGGCCAATGGCCGCTACTTCGAGCCCGCGGCGGAGCGCAACTGGCTCGCGGGCCTCGATCTGCGCTTCTGAGACAGCGCAAGGCCGGGTCCGCCGGCCGGTCGGTGCCGCCGGCGGGTAAAGTTGCCGCATGCGCAGCGCGGTTGCGACCACCGGAAAGACGCTTCGGGTCCTTCCGGCCGTTGTCGCCCTCGCGATGGTTGGTTGCTCGGTGCCTCCTGCGCCAACAGCGCCTGCACCGGCCTCGGCGCCTGCTCCGACGGCGCCGCCCCAACTCGCGAAGCGGTCCCCGGAGCCGTCGCGAGCCGAGGCGGACTGGCGACGCGCCGTTGCTCAGCACATTCAGTCGGTCAACGCGGCGAAGGTCTTCGAAGGCCGCCCGCCCAATCCACTGAAGGCGGTCGTCGTGCTGGATGTGGCCGTTGCGGCGGATGGGCGGTTGCAGCGGGTCGGCGTGCTGCGCGCTCCTGCTCACGCCCGGGAATTGGGCGACGAGGCCATTCGGACGATTCGTCACGCCGCGCCCCTTCCGGCACCCCCGCAGGCACTGCTGAATCACGGCAGTGTCCGATTCACCGAAACCTGGCTGTTCCGCGAGGACGACCGCTTTCAGCTGCGGACGTTGGCGCAGACGCAACTTTTGGACTGACGGAGCCGGCTCAAGCCACGCCAAGTCAACCGCACATCTACCTAAGCGTTTATGCTCATTGTCCGCGCTTTAGCCGACTGGTCGAAGGGCGGGCGCCACTTCAATCTTTCAACCAACCGACGATAGGAATACACCATGAACAAGCTTGCTGCGGCGCTGGTCGCCGCCGTTTTCGCGACCGGCACCGCCTTCGCGGCCGACGCCAAGAAGGATGAAAAGAAGGCCGAGGCCAAGGCGGCCACCGCCGAAGCCAAGAAGGACGAGAAGAAGGCCGAGGCCAAGAAGGAAGAGAAGAAAGAAGAGAAGAAGGCCGAAGCCAAGAAGTAATCGCTCCGTCCGACTGTTCAATCCGGGGCGGAGCAATCTCCGCCCCGGTCTTGCTTCGGCGCCAGACAGCGCTGCGCGCGACCGGCGTCGACGCCTTCGATTCGAAGCACCTTGTCGCGGCCGCGCTCGCCGGACAGGATGCGCACCTGCCTCACCGGCAGATCGAGCCGGTCGGCAATCCACTCGCACAACGCCTTGTTCGCGCGCCCTTCCAGCGGGGCAGCGGCGACCGCCACCTTCAGTCGCCCGTTGTATTCGCCGGCAGCGCCCGTTCGCCGCGCCCCGGGCTGGAGATGGATCTGCACGATCACCGCATCGCCGTCCTCTCGGAGCCAGGTCGCCGCGATGGCTTCGATCCGCGTGCGAGAATCGCCGCGCTTTCCTTCCCGCATCAACCTGACTCCCCCCTCGCGTGCGACCCAGGAACGACACCCTGCTGCGGGCGCTGCTGCGCCAAGAGACCGAATACACCCCGGTCTGGCTGATGCGCCAGGCCGGGCGCTACCTGCCAGAGTATCGGGCCACCCGCGCCCGCGCCGGCAGCTTTCTCGCGCTCGCGAAGTCTCCAGCGCTTGCCGCGGAAGTGACGCTGCAGCCGCTGGACCGCTATGCGCTCGATGCCGCGATCCTGTTCTCGGACATCCTGACCGTGCCCGACGCCATGGGCCTCGGCCTTTACTTTGCCGATGGCGAAGGACCGAAGTTCGAGCGCCCGATCCGGACCGAGCAGGACGTGGCCCGTCTGGCCGCCCCGGATGTGGGCAGCACGCTGTCCTACGTGACGGATGCGGTGCGCGAGATTCGCCGAGCGCTCGACGGCCGGGTGCCACTGATCGGCTTCTCCGGCAGCCCGTTTACGCTCGCCTGCTACATGGTCGAAGGGGGGGGCTCGGACGACTTCCGCCTGATCAAGTCGATGCTGTACCGCCGGCCGGACCTGCTGCACCGCATCCTGGCGGTCAACGCGGCGGCGGTGGCGGATTATCTGAACGCCCAGATCGAGGTTGGAGCCCAGGCGGTGATGCTGTTCGACACCTGGGGCGGAACCCTCGCCGACGGCGCCTACCAGGCGTTCTCACTCGCCTATGTTCGGGAGGTCTTGTCGCAACTGAAGCGAGAGCACGAAGGTGAGCGCATACCAACCATCGTCTTCACGAAGGGTGGCGGCCTGTGGCTCGAGGAGATCGCCGACACCGGTTGCGATGCCGTTGGCCTCGATTGGACGGTGAACCTCGGTTCGGCGCGGAAGCGGATCGGAGATCGTTGTGCGCTGCAGGGCAATGTCGACCCCATGATCCTGTTTGCCGATGAAAGGGCTGTCCGGCGCGAAGTGGAGCGGGCGCTCACATCATTCGGCCGCCCGACGCCGGGTTCCGGCCACGTTTTCAACCTCGGGCACGGGATCTCGCAACACACCCCTCCCCATGCGGTGACCGTTCTGGTCGACGCGGTCCACGAGGTCAGCCGCAACCTTCGCGCCTGACGGGAGTCCAGTCCGTGCGATGCGCGCATGCGACATCCTGGCGCGATTGGGCTTGACTTATTCACACGGGCTTGTTCTCGGCGAGGAGCTCGGAATTTGCTGCCCGCGCTGGCTTGGCTCCAGCGTGCTGGCCTGTAAGTTATTGATCTAAAGGTGTTCATCGCGAAACAGATCCGCTTGACGCGACAGCGGGACGATCGCGATCCTGGCTCCGAGCAGATCGTGCCGGCTCTTATCAACAGAATTGTCCACAGCGATTTCGGTGGCGGCGAAATTGAGGAAAAACATGCGTTTGGGGAGACTTCCTCGCAAAGTGCTGGAGCTGTAGGGGAGCGCGCCGGCATGTTCGCAGACATCGTCGTCGACGTGCCAGTCGGGCAACCGCTCACCTATCGGGTCAAAGCGGGCGACGAAGCCGTTCTTCCCGGCCGCTGCTGTCTTGTGCCTGTCGGCCGGCGAAGACTGATCGGGATCTGTGTCGGTCCTGCGAGGTCCACGTCGCTAGCCGAAGAGCGGATCCGTCCTGTCGAGCGGGCGCTCGAGGTCATCGAGCCACTCGGGCAAGACTGGCTGGACTTCACCCGTTTCGCCGCCGAGTACTACCACCACCCGTGGGGGCAGGTCGCCATTCCCGCGCTGCCTCCTGCATTGCGCGTCGTGCCCGGACCCCGATGGGCGGCGACTTGGCGGCGGCTGCGCACCATGACAAGCCTGCCGGAACCTCCCGCTTCGGTCGCCGCAGCCCCGACCCTGCTGAACGCCGACCAGCAGGCCGCTGTCGACGCCGTGGACGGAGTGACCGGCTTCGCCGCATTCCTGCTGTTCGGCGTGACCGGAAGCGGCAAGACCGAGGTTTATCTCAGCACGGTTGAGCGCCTGCTGCGCGCCGATCCGCAGGCGCAGGCGCTCCTGCTGGTGCCGGAGATCGGCCTCACGCCGCAGCTTCAGCACTGTCTGCGGCAGCGTTTTGCCGGCGAGCGGATCGTCTGCCTGCACAGCGGCATGCCGGATGCAGAGCGTTCTGCCGCCTGGCTCGCGGCGCACGAAGGCCGGGCGCGGATCGTGCTCGGTACGCGGCTGGCGGTGTTCGCCTCACTGCCGCGGCTGCGCCTGATCGTCGTCGACGAGGAGCACGACCCCTCCTACAAGGCTGGCGACGGCGTGCGCTACTCGGCGCGCGATCTGGCGATCAAGCGCGCGCAGATGCTGGGCGCGCCGGTTCTGCTCGGTTCGGCCACGCCGTCGCTGGAAAGCTGGGCCCACGCCACCGCCGGTCGTTATCGCCTGCTGCGGCTGCCCCTGCGCGCCACCGAGGCGGCGCATCCCGAGGTGGGACTCATCGACCTGCGCACGCACAAGCCTTCGAACGGCCTCACGGAGCCGTTGCTGGCCGCGATCGGCGAAACCGTCGCCCGCGGCGAGCAGGCGCTGGTGTTCATCAACCGCCGCGGCTACGCGCCGGTGGTCGCCTGCGACGCCTGCGGCTGGCTCTCGGCCTGCCCGCACTGCGCCGTCTATGCCGCCTTCCACAAGACCGACGGTGCCCTGCACTGCCACCACTGCGGCTGGCGCAGCCCGGTTCCGGGCGCCTGCCCGACCTGCGGCAACCAGGACCTGCGCGCCGTCGGCCACGGCACCCAGCGGCTGGAGGAAGCGCTGGCATCGGCGCTGCCGGCCGCGCGCACCCTGCGCATCGACCGTGACAGCACGCGGCGACGCGGAGCGGCCGACGCGGCGCTGGCGTCCGTTCATGCCGGCGACACCGACGTGCTGGTTGGCACGCAGATGATCGCCAAGGGGCACGACTTCCAGCGCGTCTCGCTGGTCGGCGTCGTCAACGCCGATGCGCAGCTCGTCTCGCACGACTTCCGCGCGCCGGAGCGGCTGTTCGCCACCGTGCTGCAGGTGGCGGGCCGCGCCGGGCGCAGCGGCCTGCCGAGCCGGGTGCTGGTGCAGACGCGGTTTCCGGAACACCCGCTGTTCGCGGCCCTGCGCCAGTTCGACTACGAAGGCTTCGCCAAAGGCCAGCTTGCCGAGCGCCGCGCCGCCGGCATGCCGCCTTTCGTGCCGCAGGCGCTGCTGACGGCGCAGGCGCGTCTGCTGGAGGCGGCGATGGAATTCCTGGCGCGCGCGCGCGAGACCGGCCGCGCCCTGGGACGCGACGCAACGCTGTACGACCCGGTGCCGATGCCGCTGGCGCGGAAAGCGGGAGTGCATCGCGCACAGATGCTCGTCGAGGCGCCTGGGCGCCCGGTGCTACAGAAGTTCCTGGCCGCCTGGCTCGCCAGGCTCCGAGACGCCGAAGCGCCAGCCGGTTCGCGCGTGCGCTGGCAGATCGAGGTCGATCCGCAGGAAATCTGACGCGGCACGGAATGAACCGCAGCCGGCGGGTTTTTTCGCCCTGTCGTCCCGCTTCCGAGGAGAGCCCCGCGACCCGCCGATTCCTGCTGTTGACCGCCGCCTGGGCGCTCGCCGGCTGCGCCGCCCTTTCCGGCGGCGCTCCGGTCAAGACCAACGACGGCGTGTTCGTCACCGAGGCCGGCATGACCCTCTACACCTTCGACAAGGATGTTGCCGGCGGCGGCAAGAGCGTCTGCAACGGACCCTGCGCCACCAACTGGCCGCCGCCACCGCCGCCAAGGCGTCCGGAGACTGGTCGATAGTCACCCGTGACGACGGCAGCGGGCAGTGGGCCTACAAGGGCAAGCCGCTCTACGGCTGGATCAAGGACCAGAAGCCGGGCGACCGCACCGGTGACGGGCTCAACAACGCCTGGCGGCTGGCCAAGCGTAGTCCGTCGAACGGACGCGCCGCCGGCAGGCGCGATCCGACGCTGTTGCGCACCACCCAGCCAGAGGCGGATCACCGCACGCGGCTGCAGCAGGTGAGCCTGCAACTGCCGGCGCAGCCGTCGCCGCGCATCACCGACAAGCACGCCGCAGCAGCGTTCACCGAGCCGGCAACTGTGGTGCTGTTGCGTCCTGGGCCGGCGGGGCTGTCGCTGGTACGGCGCCGTCGCGCAATGATCAGCGGGCACGGCCCTCGCGCCCTGCCCAGTTCCGACGGAAAAAGGTTTTGGAAGCAGGTGGGTTTGTGCCGCCAGCCCGCTCACCTGACCTGCGCGACCATGTATTCCACGGCGGCCCGAAGGTCGGCATCCGACGCCGACGCTGCGGCTCCCCGCGGGGGCATCGCCCCCTTGCCCTTGACGACGCTCGTCGTAAGCGCGTCGATGCCGGTCGACGCGCGGGCTGCCCAGGCAGCCTTGTCGCCGAGCTTGGGCGCGCCCGCGACGCCGGCCGCATGGCAGGCAACGCAAGCCGTTTCGTAGAGTTTCTTGCCAGCGACCGTCGCCTCCGGCGCGCTGGCGACGACTGGCTGAGCCGCCGTTGAAGTGGTGGAGCCCTTCATCCCGGCATTGAACATGTACTCGATCGCCCGCTTGACCTCGGCGTCGGTCAACTTCGCCATGCCGCCACGTGCTGGCATGCCTCCATGTCCGCTGATCGCGGACTCGTAGAGCTTCTCCAGGCCCTTCTCGACTCGCGGCTTCCACGCCGCCCAGTCGCCGACCTTCGGCGCGCCGCCGGTGCCCTCGCGATGGCACGATCCGCACGCCTCGGCGACGACCTGCTCGCCGCTGTGC
>JALORV010000401.1 GCA_025458735.1 Burkholderiaceae bacterium
ACGACGCCCAGCCCCTGCTCGTAGCGCTGCTTGGCAAACTCGACGATCAGGATGCCGTTCTTGCCCGCCAGGCCCACCAGCGTGATCAGCGAGACCTGGAAGAACACGTCGTTCGGCGTCCCGCGCAGCAGCAGCGCCAGCAGCGCGCCGGCGATCGCGATCGGCACCACCAGGAATACCGAGATCGGCAGGGTCCAGCTCTCGTACAGCGCCGCCAGGAACAGGAATACGAAGATGAACGAAAGCAGGAAGATGAAACCGGCCTGTCCACCGGCGATGCGTTCCTGCAGCGACTGGCCGGACCACTCGAAGCTCATGCCGGCCGGCAGCGTCTCGCTGGAGAGCCGCTCCATCGCGTCGAGGGCCTGGCCCGAGCTGAAGCCCGGCGCGGCGGTGCCGTTGAGCTGCACCGCCGGGTAGCCGTTGTAGCGGCTGAGCGCGATCGGCGCGATACGAAAGTCGGTACGCGCCAGCGTATTGATCGGCACCAGGTCGCCCTTGCCGTTGCGCACGTAGAAGCGCTGCAGGTAGGCCGGGTCCGAGCGGAACTGCTGCTCCGACTGCATCTTGACCTTGAGGTTGGTGCCGAACGCGGTGAACTGGTTGACGAAGCTCGAGCCGAGCAGCGTGCCGATGGTGCTGTAGACGTCCGCCAGCGGCACCCCCATCGACTTCGCCTTGTTGCGGTCCACGTCGATGAACAGCGTCTGCACTTCCGGCGCGGCCACGCTGCGCACCGCGGCCAGCGCCGGATCCTGCCGGGCGGCCTCGACCAGCCGGGTCGCCGTGTCATTGAGCTGCTCGCGGTTGCCATCGAGCGCCAGCAGGCGATAGTCGAAGCCGGCGATGTTGCCCATGCCCGAGATCGGTGGCTCGTTGATGGCGAACACGCGCGCCTCGGTCAGCCCGTAAAACTGCGCGTTCATCCGCTTGATCAGGTCGTGCACGCTGCTGCCGGCACCGCGCTCGTCCCACGGCTTCAGCGTCACGTAGGCGAAGGCCTGGTTGGCATAGCGATAGAAGATCGAGAAGCCGGTGATGCCGATGACGTCGGCCACCTCCGGCTGCTGCTTCAGCATCCCCTCGACCTTCTTCAGCACTTCGAGCGTGCGTTCGCCGGAGGCCGCCGGCGGCAGGTCGATCGCGACGAACATCGTGCCCTTGTCTTCCTCGGGCACGAAGCCGGTCGGAATCGTGCGGAACAGGAAGAACAGCCCGGCAATGATCACGCCGTAGATGACGGCGAAGCGCAGCGCGCGCCGGATCATCGCGGCCACGGCGTCCGAGTAGCGGCTCGTCACTTTGTCGAAGAAGCGGTCGAAGGCCTGGATCGGCTTCGGCTTGTGCGCACCCGGCTTCAGGATCAGTCCGCACAGCGCCGGCGTCAGCGTCAGCGCGGTGAGTGCCGACAGCAGCGTCGAGATCGTGATGGTCACCGCGAACTGCTTGTAAAGGGTGCCGGTGACGCCGCCGAGGAAAGCAACCGGCACGAACACCGCGCAGATGACCGCCGTGACGCCGACAATGGCACCGCCGATGCCCTGCATCGCCTTCATCGCGGCCTCGCGCGGCGGCAGCTTCTCGTCGTGCATGATCTTCTCGACCGCCTCGACCACGACGATGGCGTCGTCGACGACGATGCCGATCGCCAGCACCAGGCCGAACAGCGTCAGCATGTTGAGCGAGAAGCCCATCACCAGCATGCCGGCGAAGGTGCCGACGATCGACACCGGAATCGCCAGCAGCGGGATCAGCGTGGCGCGGAAGCTGCCCAGGAACAGGTAGCGGGAAGCTGCGCGCGAGGTCGGTCATCTTGGCGCGCACGCCGGCGGCCGTCAGCAGCGCGTTGCCGCCCGGCTGCAGGTAGACGCCGATGCCGGTGGCCGGCTGGCCGTTGAGCCGCAGCTGGATCGCGGTGTCCTCGGCGGCGAGTTCAACGCGTGCGACATCGCGCACCCGCACGACCGAGCCGTCGGCCAGCGCCTTGACGATGACGCTGCGGAACTGGTCTGCCTCGACGAAGGAGCCGCTGGTCTGCACCGGGAACGTCAGTTCCTGGCCGCGGGGCGCCGGCGAGGTGCCGATTTCGCCCACCGCGTAGTTCTGGTTCTGCTCGCGGATTGCATTGGCAATATCGTTGACCGTCAGCTTGTAGCGCGCCAGCAGGTCGGGATCGACCCAGATCCGCATGGCATACGGCGTGCCGAACAGCAGCACGTCGCCGACACCCGAGACGCGCTTGAGCTCCGGCACGACCGTGCTGTTGGCCAGGTTCGCGACGTACTCGTTGTCGAAGCGCGGGTCCTTCGACTCCATCGTCGTGATGAGCAGGATCTGCGGATTGGTCTTGTCGACCTTCAGGCCCTGGCGCAGCACCTCCTGCGGCAGCAGCGGCTCGACCCGCTTGGCACGGTTGTTGACCTCGACGTTGGCGATGTCCAGGTTGGTGCCGGGCTCGAACACCACGTAGAGCTCCATCAGCCCCGATGCCGAACTGGTCGAGTACATGTAGAGCAGCCCGGTCACGCCGTTCATCTCGCGCTCGAGCGGCGCCGCTACGGTGTTCTCCAGCGTCTCGGGACTCGCCCCCGGATACACCGCGGTGACCTTGACCTGCGGCGGCGCGACGTTCGGGTACTGCTCGACCGACAGCTGGCCGACCGCCAGCAGGCCGACCAGCGAGATGATCAGCGCGATGACGGTCGCGAAGACCGGCCGGGTGACGAAGAAGCCCATGGAAGGCTACTTCTTCGGCGCTGCAGGAGCGGCCGGCGTTGCCGGCGGCGTGCCGGGCGCGGCGCCCGCGGCTCCTGCGGCTCCATAAGGCACCGGCTGCACCACCATGCCCGGACTCACGCGCTGCACGCCCTCGACAATCACGCGGTCGCCGGCCGCGAGCCCGCGCTCGACCACCCACTGCTCGCCGATCCAGTCGCCCAGCACGAGGTCGCGCCGCTCGACCTTGTTGTCGGCGGTGACGACCCAGGCGATGTGGCCATTGGGCATCTTCACCACCGCGCGCTGCGGCACGGCAATGGCATTCGGCCGCTGCCCCGCCGTCAGCTCGACCTTCACGTACATGCCCGGCTGCAGCGGCGGCTCGGCGGTATTGGGCAGCACGGCACGCAGCGTGATGGTGCCGGTCTCGCGGTTGATCTGCGGATCGGCGAAGTCGATGCGACCGGCCTGCGTGTACTCGGAACCGTCCGGCAGCACGAAGCGCGCGGTGTCACCGGTCTGCTCCTTGATCTCGCCGCGCGAGAGCGCTTTCTTCAGCGCCAGCGCGTCACGGTCAGGCAGCGTGAAGGTGACGTAGATCGGCTGCAGCCGCTCGATGGTCGCCAGCAGCGTCGGCTCGCCCTTGCCGACCAGCCGGCCTTCGGGCACCTGGGTCATGCCGATGACGCCGGACTCCGTGGCCAGCACGTTGGTGTAGTCGAGGTTGAGCTTCGCGCGGTCGAGCTGCGCGCGCGCCGACAGCACCGCTGCCTGCCCCTGCTTCAGCGACGACACCGCGTCGTCGTACTCCTGCCGGCTGATCGCGTCCTCGGCCACCAGCGGCTGCAGGCGCGCTTCCTTGGCCTGCGCGTTGGCGACGTTGGCCTCGGCGCGCGCCAGCTCGGCCTGGGCGTCGCGCAGCGTGGCTTCATAGGGCGCCGGATCGATGCGATAGAGCAGCTCGCCCTTCTTCACCGGCTTGCCCTCGGTGAAGTAGCGCTTCTCGAGGATGCCCTCGACGCGGGCACGGATCTCGACCGAGCGATAGGCCGTCACGGTGCCGACGTACTCGCGCATCACCGGCACCGTCTTCGCCGCCAGCGTGATGACTTCCACCTTCGGCGGTGGCGGCGCCGCCTTGGTGGCAACCTTCTGCTCGCCGCAGGCC
>JALORV010000001.1 GCA_025458735.1 Burkholderiaceae bacterium
CGTGCCGCTGATCAACTCGAACTACTCGTACGACCAGGAGTGGTGGTTCAAGACACCCGGAGTCGACCTGGCCAAGCTCGACGGCAAGCTGGTGCGCTCCATCGGGCCGCTGGTGTCGATGATGATCGAGACCTGGGGCGGCAAGCCGGTGTTCATCGCGCCCAAGGAGGTGTTCCAGTCCGCCGAGCGAGGCGTGGTCGACGGCATCAACATGGGCGTGGCCACGTACAGCGCGTGGAAGTTGTGGGGCGTAATGCCGCACATGGTCAAGGCCAACATGTTCTACGGCAACATCATCTATATGGTCAACAAGCGCAAGTTCGACGCATTGAGCCCGGCGGATCAGGCCGCGCTGATGGCCGCGGCGCGGGAGTCGGAGGTCTGGCTCAAGCCCGAGTACGAGAAGTCGGTCGACACGAGCATCGCCGACGCCGTGAAGCAGGGCGGCACCGTCACCTCGCTGGCGCCAGCCAAGCGCAAGGCGATGGTCGACTCGATCGCAGGCAAGTGGACGCCCGAGGTCGACAAGGACTGCGGGCCCGAACTGGCCGGCAAGGTGCGAGCGCTGTTCGCCAAGCACTCGCTCTGAGAGGGGCGATGCTCGCGACGTTGCTGCGTGGCGTCGAGCGGCTGGCGATCTGGCTGGCCGGCCTCGGCGCCCTCATCATCGTCGTGCAGATGCTCTGGATCTCGTACGGCGTATTCATGCGCTACGTGGTCGGCCGGCCCGACGGCACGGTCACGGAGGCCACCGCGCTGTTGCTGTTCCCGGCGGCGTTTCTCGGGCTGGCGTACGCGCTGAAGGAGGACGCCTACCCGAAGGTGCTCTTCCTGCGCAACGCGCTCGGCGCGCGGGGCCGGCGCTGGCTGGACGTGCTGAACCTCGTGCTGATGGTGGCCGTCGGTGGCTTCTTTGCGACCGCCGGGTTCGACGCCACGCTGCGCGCCTTCGAGTCGGGCGCGGCCTCCGAGATCCTGCTCTGGCCGCGCTACCTGTTCTGGGCGCCGGGAGCGCTGGCACTGTTGGTGTTCACCCTGTACGTCCTGCTGCGGCTCGTCGCGCTGCTGGCCGAGCCCTCGCCGTCCACCGAACGCTGAACTCGGAGCGCGTATGGAGTGGTATCACGTCGGGGCTGGCCTGCTGCTGCTCTTGGTGCTGTTCATCGGCCTGGGACTGTCGATCCCGTTCGCGCTGGCGGCCGCGTCGCTGCCGTTTCTCTTCTACATCCAGGGCTGGTCGACGGCGCTGGTCAGCAGCGAGCTGAAGCTGTGGGGCGTGTGGATCGACTACGTGCTGCTCGCGGTGCCGCTGTTCGTGCTTTTGGGCGAGCTGATCGGACGCTCGACGATCGGGCCGAACCTTTACCAGTTCATGCACCGCGGGGTGCGGGTGCGCGGCTCGGCCGCATATGGCAGCATCGCCGCGTGTGCCGGCTTCGGCGCGGTGTGCGGATCGTCGATGGTCGGGTCGCTGACCATCGGCGGCGTCGCCTTGCCGGAGATGAAGAAGCTGGGCTACGACAACCGCCTGTCCAGCGGCGTGCTTGCCGCTGGCGGGACGCTCAGCGTGCTGATCCCGCCCAGCCTGATACTGCTTTTCTACGGCATCGTCACGGACACCTCGATCGGAGAGCTCTTCATCGCCGGCATCGTGCCCGGCGTGGTGCTGGTTCTGCTGTTCTGCGTGGTGGTCTACATCTGGGGCCGGATGCGGCCGGCGCACATTCCCGAAGTCGACGAGTCGGCGCGCACCAGCGCGCGCGAGATGCTCGTGTCGGTGGGCCCCATATTCGCCATCGGGCTCGTGATCACGCTGTCGATCTACACCGGCATCGCCACGCCGACAGAGGCCGCCGCCGTGGCCGCGCTGCTGACGGTGATCCTGGCGTTTGGAGTGGGCGGCCTGGACTTTGCCCGCTTCAAGGACGCCCTGATGGCGACGATGCGGACGATGGGCTATCTCGGCCTGCTGCTGTCGGCTGGCGTGCTGTTCGGCTTCGTGATGACCTACTACCGGGTGCCGCAACAGTTCACCGAACTGTTCATGTCCTACGAGCTCGGCCCCTACGTCGTGCTGGCGATCGTGATCGTGTTCTACATCGTGCTCGGCATGTTCCTCGAACCGGTGTCGATGACCTTCATCACCTTGCCGACGATATTCCCGCTGATGCAGGCGGCGGGCTTCGACATGATCTGGTTCGGCATCGTCTACACGATCACGATGGAGATCGCCGTGCTGACGCCGCCCGTGGGGCTGAACCTCTACGTCATCCAGGGCATCAGCCGGGGCACCATCTCCATCGGTGAGGTGATCGTCGGCTGCCTGCCGTTCATCGCGTGCATGCTCGTACTCATCGCCTTGCTGATCGCGATGCCGGAAACCGCGACATGGTTGCCCGCGGCGATGAAATGAGCGTTCCGCTGCTGCCCTTCCGACGCGCCGGGGTGGGCGAGACGCTTGTGCTCGTCCACGGTTTCCTTGGCGGCTCCTCACAGTGGGAGGCCGAGATCGACTTCCTGCGCCAACGCTTCGATGTCGTCGCGCCCGACCTGGCGGGGTACGGTGACGCCTGCCACCTGGAGGCGCCGACCGAGATGGCGACGCACGCGCGGGCTGTGCTGGCCACGCTGGACCGGCTGGGCATCGACCGCTTCCACCTGCTGGGGCACTCGATGGGCGGCATGGTCGCGCAGGAGATCGTCCATCAGGCGCCGTCGCGCGTGCAGCGGCTCGTGCTCTATGCGACCTCGGCGCAGGGCAACCTGCCGGGTCGTTTCGAGACCATGGCGCGCTCGCGCGAACGCCTGGTCGAGGAAGGAGTCGAGCGGGTCGCCCGGCGCACCTGCGCCACTTGGCTGGTCGACCGCGAGGCGTCGCCGGCCTACGAGCCGCTGGCCGCGCTGGCCGTGCGCGCCAGCGAGCAGGCGGCACGCGCCGGCTTGTACGCGATGGAAGGCTGGGACGGGCGTGACCGCCTGGCGGCGATCGGCCAGCGCACACTCATCATCTGGGGCGAGCGCGACCGATCCTACGGGTGGCCGCTCATCGAAATGCTGTGGCGAACGATCCCCAACGCCTCGCTTGCGGTGCTGCCCGACTGCGCCCATGCACTGCATCTGGAGCGCACGGCGCTGTTCCACACCCTGTTGCTCGAGTTCCTGCAAGCGGACGCGCCCACGGCGAGAGCGTGACTTGGCACCGGTGCGTGGCGACCGACGCCCACCCGCCGAGAATGCCCCCGTCTGGGGGGCTGTGGCAATGGAACTTAAGTGGCTTGACGACTACATCGCGCTGCTCGAGAGCGGCAGCTTCTCGGCGGCGGCCGCGCGTCGGCATATTTCGCAGCCGGCCTTCTCGCGCCGCATCCAGATGCTCGAGGAGTGGCTGGGGGTGACGCTCATCGACCGTACGCGCAAGCCGCTGCAGTTCACGCCCGTGGCCAAGGACAATCAGCTCGCGTTTCGCAGCTTGGTGGCGCGCATCTACGAGTTCCGCGCCGCCCTCAAGTCCGAGTCGCTCGACAGCACGGGCATCACGATCGCGGCGCAGCACACGTTGGCCGCGTCGTTCGTGCCCAGCTTCCTTGCGCGGCTGCGCCAACTCGACCCCGATCAGAACTTCAGGATCCGCTCGGAGAACCGCGCCGAAAGCGTGGCGATGCTGATGCGCGGCGAGGCCGAGATCCTCATCACCTACGACACGCTGCAGTCGCCGTGCAACGTGCCCGCCCAGCTCGCGCGCCGCCACGTGCTCGGCCAGGACGACCTGATGCTAGTGGCGTCCCCGGCGCTGCACAAGGAGCTGTCCAGGGTTGCCGAAGGGGGGCGAGTGCCGATGCTGTCCTTCCCGCCCGACAGCTTCTTCGGCCAGGCCGTGCGCGCGGAGGCCTTGCCTGACCTGATGCGCCGCCACCAGGTCGCGGTGCGCTGCGTCAGCGAGTACGCAATGGCCCTGCGTGAGCTGGCGCTGGTCGGGCAAGGTGCGGCCTGGTTGCCGGCATCGTTGATTCGCGACGACCTGAAGCGCCGAAACCTGCTGCCTTTGAGCCACCTCGGTCATTCGGTTCGCATGGACATAGTCGTCTTCTTCGCCGTGCTTCTCGGCGACCGAGCCGACGACCTCTTGCGAAGTTTCGAGTCACTGCGTGGCGATCAGATGCCGTCACCGGAAACTCGCGTCGATCGGGTGGTGCCGCGCAAGGGTAAGTTGTCGTCCGCGAGCGCGGCCCGGCCTCGCGCGGCAGCATGAACCCATCGCACCGCGGGCCAGTTGCAGCGTGAGGAATCCAGGTACCGCCGCGGGACGCCGCGCTGTCTGGAAGACGACTCGAGACTGTCTGCAGCCAGTCGAATCAATCGGCGCCATGACCGCAGTCGATCAGACCGGTCGCTCTAGGCTTCCAGGGTCTTGAGTCTGCAGCACATCCGAACCGGCCGATCATTGGTCAAAGCGTAGATGCTCCCGCAACCAGATGATCGCGCGGCCGGCCCTTCATCCGCCTCGAGCACGGGGGCGCGCGCACGCCTCTCTACACGCCCGCCCCGGCGCCGCCTCAAGGCTTGACTTCCAGCAGGTTGTCCACGCCCGTCACGCCATCGACGGCCTTGGCGATCTGGGTGGCGCGGTCGCGTGCCGTCGCATTCGGCGCGCTGCCCTTGAGCACGGCGCGGCCGGACGTCGTCTCCACGCTGATGTCCAGCATCTTCAGTTCCGTGTCGGCCGCCAAGCTGGCCTTCACGCTGGCGGTGATGGCGCTATCGCCGATGGCGGTGCCGGTAGCCTTGAGGGCATCGCCGGTCGCCTGCTTGGCGTCTTCCATCTTGTCCTTGGACGTCTCTATGGCGGCATCCACCTTCTGGCCTGTGGTCTGCGGCTGCTCCTGACGGTTGCAGCCGGCGAGCGCAAAGGCCGCCGACAGGGCGCCGACCAGCAGGGTGATATTGCGAATGTTCATTGAGATCTCCTGACCAAGTTGGTGGTCTGCATATGTCCTTGTAGGTTTTTCGGTGGTGGCCGTCTGTACGCTGACGAACGTTGCCGCCTCGGCAGCAGGCACGCGACACATTGTGTGCGCTGAAAGACAAGTCAGCCGGGCGCCGACGGTCCAGACACAGACTTGTCGCCGTCGATGAAAAACCGCCCCTATTTCTTCTTCGGCTCCAAGCCGACTCCCTTTGCTTCCCTGGGCTTGACGAAGTCACCGATCACCGTCTTCACAGGGCAGACCGACACGATCGGACATCTCTTGCAAGTTACGGCGATGGCAATGGGGCAGAGTGTCATGGCAATCCTCTCGATGTTCAGGCATTGAGCGCGTCATCCGCGGGGCGTGTGAGCCGCCTTGTGGCTGCGTTGCCTAGGTCTGCATTGAGTGCCTGTCATCTTGGCGACGACGGGCCCACTTTGCCGACGTGACTCAGCATCGCTGCTGCTACTTGTGACTGGCGTCTTTCACCGCTTCCTGGGCGTCGCCGACGGCCTTCTGCATCTTGCCGTCGGCTTGCTTCTGAATTCCCTTGAGCTGCTGTTCGCTACTGCCGACCATCGCCCCTGTCTTCTGCTGCACCTTCCCTGCGGTTTCCTTGATGTTGCCCTTGATCTGATTCTTGTTCATGATGTGATCTCTCGGCGCGTGGTTGGGCGAACCGGTCAACCGACTACCCGGCTGGCCGACTGTCCGCTTAGTCAGCAGACCATCTTTGAACGATAGACGACGACGCATGCGGGGTCTGTGCGGCGGCGAACGTTGCAACTCGATCGACGAAAGGCTGAGTGCCGTCGCTGCGACCGGGCAGTGTCGACCCGGTCTGTCGGTCACCGCACGTACTTGTCCGCCAGGATCTAGATCGCCGCAGAGCCTCGGGTCTGGCCATCGTGCCGGCTTGGCGCGGTGTCCGCGGCCGCCGTCTGCACGGGCGCGGCTGTTGCTATGTGCGCCTGGGAACAGACGCCGACCGCCGTGCGTGCCCAAATGCCATCGTGAGTGTCATGCTTGGATCGTGCGGTTCGCATGCTTGGTCGCGGCTTCGGCATGAACTCCGCGTCACAACACCCGCGAGGAAGGGCTGCCGTTTACAACAACATGCCCTGGTGATCGATGAGATCACGCGCGGTTCGTGTTGCACGCGAATGCCGGAGGACCTCCATGACGCTCGACCGCCCAATGCCGACACTCCCTCCCGCAAGGCCTGCCCAGCCCCGGCCGACGCGACCTGTTGTACGGCCCGAGGCATGCGCAGCAGCCGCTGCGACGCAGCTGGACGAGACGGAGCGTGATCGACTGCGCTCGATCGCGCTGTCGAGCTGGGAAAACGAGGGCGGGGCGGATGCTGCACACTCGTCCTCAAGGCGGGACGACCCGCTGCTCGCCGGGCTGCGGGTGGACACTGCGGAATCGGAGCAACTTCGTGTTCGTGTGATCGCGCTGGAGAACCTGCTCGTCGCACTGCTCGCCGAGGCGCCAGCGCGACAGCTGACTTTGGCTCGTGAGATGGCCTCCTTCATATCACCGAGGCCAGGCTGCACGCCGCACCCGCTGACCCTGCGCGCGGCCGATGAGATGCTCAGTCTGGTCGATCGTGCGGACCGCTTCTCGTCCTCTGCAGCGTCTTGATGGGGCCACCACGCACAGGTTTCACATCTACCGGTATGACCCGGATGTCGACACGAAGCCGCGCATTCAGACGATCGATCTCGAGGTCGGTGCCGGCGATCGCATGCTGCTGGACGTACTGGCGAGTTTGAAGGCCATCGACCCCGGCCTGAGTTTCCGCCGTTCGTGCCGCGAAGGTGTCTGCGGTTCAGACGCGATGAACATCAACGGCAGGAACGGGCTGGCCTGCGTCACCAATATGCGCTCGCTGCCCGGCACGATCGTGCTGAATCCGCTGCCCGGGTTGCCCGTCATCCGCGACCTGTTTGTCGACATGACAGGATTCTTCGAGCAGTACCACTCGATCAAGCCCTGGCTCGTCAACGACGACCCATTACCCGAAAAGGAGCGGTTGCAGTCGCCCGAGGCCCGTGATGAACTCAACGGCCTGTACGAGTGCATTCTTTGTGCCTGCTGCTCCAGTGCTTGCCCGAGCTTCTGGTGGAATCCCGACAGGTATGTCGGTCCCGCCGGGCTGCTGCAGGTGGACCGTTTTTTGGTCGACAGCCGAGATCAGGCCTGCGGTGAGCGGCTCGACGACTCGGAGGATCCGTATCGCCTGTTTCGCTGCCGCACCATCCTGAACTGCACCGATGTCTGCCCGAAGGGACTGAACCCGGCGCAGGCGATCGGCAAGATCAGGGAGGTGATGGTTCGGCGTAGCCTGTGAAGGTGGGGCCGCTTCGGTGGCGGGCCGATTCGCGCCGGGGCCGCCACGGACGAGCCTGCAGCGGGACGGCCCGGCAGCTCCAATGCCCGCGTCGGCAGCGTCAGCCTGGCCAGCCACCCACCATGGCTTCTGGCCTCACCCAGGCATCGAAGTCGGCCGCACTCACCGCCCCCGAGGACATCGCCGCCTCGCGCAGCGTCCATCCGTTGAGCTGTGCCGCCTTGGCGATCTCGGCGGCACGGTCATAGCCGATGTGCACTGCCAGCGCGGTGACCAGCATCAGCGAGCGTTGGAGGAGTTCGGCCGTCCGCAGAGTGTCGACCTCGATGCCCTCGACGCAGTGCGCCGAGAAGCTCTCCATCGCGTCGCCCAGGAGCGACAGGCTGTCGAGCACGTCGCAGGCGATCAGCGGCTTGTAGACATTGAGCTCGAAATGCCCCTGGCTGGCCGCGATGCCGATGGCGACATCGTGCCCCATCACCTGCGCGCAGACCATCGTCAACGCCTCGACCTGGGTTGGGTTGACCTTGCCCGGCATGATCGAGCTGCCCGGCTCGTTGGCCGGCAATCGCAGTTCACCGATGCCGGCGCGCGGGCCGCTGCCCATCAGGCGGATATCCCCCGCGATCTTCGTCAGCGCCACACACAGCGTGCGCAGCGCCCCGTGCAGGCTGACCAGCGCCTCGTGTCCCGCCATGGCGGCGAACAGGTTCGGCGCCACGAAGAAGGGCTCGCCGAGCCGCGCGGCGAGTGCCTTCGCGACCCGCTGGCCGAATTCTGGGTGGGTGTTCATCCCGGTGCCGACGGCAGTGCCGCCGATCGCCAGTGCATGCACGGCGGGCAGCGTGCCGCGAAGCGCCGCCTCGGCCGTCGTCAGCTGCGCCGCATAGCCACCGAACTCCTGCCCGAGCGTGAGCGGGGTGGCATCCTGCAGATGGGTGCGGCCGATCTTGATGACGCCGGCAAACTCCGCCGCCTTGCGCCGCAGCGCCGATCGCAGCCGGCCGAGTGCGGCCAACAGCGGACGCGTCTGCAGCACGACCGCCACGTGCATGGCCGTCGGAAACACGTCGTTCGACGACTGGCCCCGGTTCACGTCATCGTTTGGATGCACCTTGCGCTGCGCGCCAAGGCCGCCGCCCAGTGCCAGCGAGGCGAGGTTCGCAACCACCTCGTTCACGTTCATGTGGGTCTGTGTACCGGAGCCGGTCTGCCAGACCGACAACGGAAAGTGGGTGTCGTATTCCCCCGCGGCCACGCGCGCTGCCGCTGCCGCAATAGCCGACGCCTTGTCCGGGCCCAGAAGCGCCAGTTCCAGGTGCACCTCGGCAGCCGCACGCTTGATTTCGGCCAGCGCATGGACGATCGCCAGCGGCATGCGCCGCGTGCCAATGGCAAACATGTGCCGACTGCGCTCGGTCTGTGCGCCCCACAGCGCGTCCGCCGGCACCTCGATCGGTCCGAAACTGTCGACCTCGACGCGGGTCCGGCGGCCGCTGATGTCGCATCCCGGCGGGCCGTCCCCGGAACGACGGCTGCAGATGTCCAGCGCCGCGCCTGGATCTTCCTCGCCTGCCACGGACATGTTGTCGTCCGCCGCCTCGTCCAGCCCCGGATGCAGCGACGCGGCAGCGCCCAGCCCGGGCGCGCCGACAGTGGCCGTCTGCGGCCTACTGGCGCAGGGTGACTTGCCCACCGATCTCTCCGCCGGGGTGTGCGGCGGCGTGAATCCAGGTCCGCACGGGGTTGCTCGGGTTCAGACTCATCTCGGCACTGTCGCTCGCAGCCCCGGTGACGGGCCGAACTTTACTGGCGCCCGACAGGCGCGCCGAAAAGGGCGATCGGGCCGGCCGCAGGCGGCGACACGCTGCGGGCTTCCAGCAACAGCACGGACACCACCGGCCACGGGGTGGCCATGAGGAGGCGTATGGGGTTCATGGGCCTTCCTTGTCCGCGGGCTACGAGCGGGCGGGATGCGACGCTGCCTGACAGTGCGCGCGACGGCGTCCCGCGTCCGTGCGCTGGCGAACACTGGCCCCGGATGCATCGTGCAAGTACAGGCGCTGGCACCTCATCGGCCTGACGCCCTGCCTGCCGGCGTTACAGACCCACGCGCACCGCATGTTCCCGGCCGTCGTCCACCAGCGGAATGCCGCCGCCCGGCTGCAGTTCGCCGTCCACGGTGACCGAGGGAGCCGCACCGCCGGCACTGTCGATGTCGATGCGATAGGTGGTTTCGCGGAAGCGGTAGTCGACGTGGTAGCCCGTCCACTCGACCGGCAGGCACGGGCGGATCAGCAGCCGCGCGCCATCGTCGTCGACCCGCAGCGTCAGGCCGAGCAACGATTCGACGACCAGCCGGTACATCCAGCCCGCCGAGCCGGTGTACCAGGTCCAGCCGCCGCGCCCCACGTGCGGCGCCACGCTGTAGACATCGGCAGCGACGACGTAGGGCTCGACCTTGTAGACCGCCACTGAGTCGGCGCTGCGGCCATGGTGCAACGGATTGATCAGATTCATCACCTGCCAGGCATGCGCTGCGTCGCCGAGCGCGGCAAAGGCCATCGCCGCCCATACCGCGCTGTGGGTGTACTGCCCGCCGTTCTCGCGCACACCGGGCACGTAGCCGGCGATGTAGCCCGGGTTGGGCCCGCGGCGATCGAACGGTGGGTCGAGCAGCCGCACCAGGCCGGCCTCATCGCGCACGAGGTGCGCAGCCACCGCGTCCATCGCGCGGCGAGCCCGCTCCTCGCTGCCGACGCCCGACAGCACCGCCCAGCTCTGGGCGATCGCGTCGATGCGGCACTCGGCACTGTCGGTCGACCCGAGCGGAGTGCCGTCGTCGAAGTAGGCGCGGCGATACCAGCTGCCGTCCCAGCCGGTCTGCTCGAGGCGCCTCGCGAGGCCGACGCGCTCGTCGTCGCAGCGCTGCGCGAACGCCTCGTCGCTCCACCGCCGCGCCAGCGGCGCGAACTCGCGCAGCACCTCGCAGAGGAAGAAGCCGAGCCAGACGCTCTCGCCCCGACCCTGCGAGCCCACGCGGTTCATGCCGTCGTTCCAGTCGCCGGCGCCCATCAACGGCAGGCCGTGGGCGCCATAGCGCAGGCCGTGCTGCACCGATCGCCGGGCGTGCTCGTAGAGGCTGGCGGTCTCGGTCGCGCGACCCGGCATGTCGTACCACGACTCGTCGTGCGCTGCCACCGCAGGGCCGTCGAGGAAGCCCGCTTCCTCGCCGAGCACGCCCGTGTCGTTCGTCGCCTGCACGTAGCGGGCGAGGGCCAGCGGCAGCCAAAGGTAGTCGTCGGAGATGTGCGTGCGCACGCCGCGCCCGGCCGGCGGATGCCACCAGTGCTGCACGTCGCCTTCGGGGAACTGCCGGCCGGCGCACACCAGCAGGTGCTCGCGCAGCAGGCGCGGGCGGGTATGGACGAGGGCCATCGCGTCCTGCAGCTGGTCCCGGAAGCCGTAAGCACCGCCGGACTGGTAGTAGCCGCTGCGCGCCCACATCCGGCAGGCGATGGTCTGGTACATCAGCCAGCCGTTGGCCAACAGGTCCAGCGTCGGTTCGGGCGTCCTCACCTGCACGGCGCCGAGTGCGTGGCGCCAGTGCGCATGCACCGCGGCGAGGGTCGCCCGCGCGGCGGCGCTGCCGCGGTGGCGCTGCACCAGCTTGCCGGCCTCGTCCGCACTGCGGCCCATGCCGAGGCGGAAGACGATTTCGCGCGACTGCCCCGGCGCGAGCTCGATCACCGCCTGGATCGCACCGCAAGGGTCGAGCGCGGCGCCGGTGCGGCCCGAGAGGCCAGCGCGCAGCATCGCGGCCGGGCGCTGGAGCGACCCGTTGCGGCCGACGAATTCGTCGCGGTCCGCCGTCACCGAGCCGGTGATACGGTCGGCGGGGTCGACGTCGAAGAACGCGATCCAGTCGCCGAAGTCGTTGCTGTAGCGGTTGCGGGCGTAGAGCGCGCCGTTGTCGGACGCGATCTCGGTGTGCACGTGCGGCGCGTTCTTTTCAGCCAAGTCGCCGAGCACCCATTCGACGTACCCGGTGGCGGACAGGCGACGGCGGCGCGGGCTGTCGTTGCGCAGCACCAGGCGCGAGAACTTCACCGCATCGTCGAGCGCAACGAAGACCGTCAGCTCGCTGTGCACCGCCGCCTCGTCGTGCTCGAACACGCTGTAGCCGAAGCCGTGGCGGACGCGATACGGCGACCCGGCCTCCTCGTCGTCTGCGTCGCGCGGGCCGCCCGAGGCCGGGCGCGAGGTCGGCGACCAGATCTGGCCGCTGTCCTCGTCGCGCAGGAAGATGGCCTCGCCGCCGGTGTCGGACACCGGGTCGTTGTGCCAGGGCGTGAGCCGCAGCTCATGGGCGTTCTCGCACCAGGTGTAGGCGCTGCCGGCCTCCGACACGACCGTGCCGAAGCGCGGATTGGCGATGACGTTGACCCACGGCGCGGGCGGTCGACGCACGCCGTCGGTGGAGATCACGTATTCGCGCCCGTCGGGCGTGAAGCCGCCGAAGCCGTTGAAGAGCATCAGCGCACGAGTGTCCTCGGGCGGTGGCGTCGCCACGCCGGGCTCTGGGGGGTGCGTGGTCTTGAGGGTCGGCGGCCGGCGCTCGGCCATCCGCTTCGCCGCCACCTGCTGCGCGAGCGTGCCGAGTCGGTCGCTGACGGTCGCCCGAGCCACCGCCTGCAGCAGCACGCGATCCTCGCCGGCGATGTGCTCGGCGTGACGGACGAAGATGCCGCCAGGGCGGTCGATCACGTGCGACTCGATGCTGCTCGAGATAAGGCCGAGGATCTGCTCCTGCAGCCGCTGGCGATAGACGTCGCGCTCCTCGTTCCAGATCACCAGATCGACGACCAGGCCCTTGAGCCGCCACCAGGCATGCGCCTGCACCATCTGCCGCACGAGGTCGATGCTGGCTGCATCGCTGATTTGCAGCAGCACGATCGGCAGATCGCCCGAGATCGCATAGCCCCACAGCCCCGACTGCCCGCGCCGGTTGCGCAGCAACACGCCAGCATCGGCGCGCAGCGTCGGCTGCGAGTAGACGACGGTGTTGGCCAGGCGTGCATAGGTCTGCGCATCGGCCTCGCTCGCGTTGAGCTGGCGCAGGATCACCTGACTGTGGGTCCAGGCGAGCTCGAACACCCGGTCCGCCAGGCGCCGGTCCATCATCTTGTGGGCCAGCGCCAGGCAGGTCTCGCGGCTGTCGGCTGCGCCGTAGACGATGTCGACGAGCGCAGTCTGCTCGGGCTCCAGCGTGATCACCCGCCGGGTCGCCGCCACCGGATCAAGCACCGATCCCGCCGTGCCGGAGAGGGGCGCTGCGTCGCGCATCGCCGCCGGCGCATGCAGCCCGCGACCGCGGCCGATGAAGCGCGCGCGGTCGGTCTCGTGTGACACCGGCCCGCCCGCCGCGCCGTGCACCGCGACGAGGTGGAACATCCACGGCGATCGCTCCTCGGCCGAGCGCGGGCGGCGCGTGGCGAGGATCAGCGGCGGCTGCTCCAGCAGCTCGGTTTGCACGAACAGCTTGCTGAACGCCGGGTGCGCGGCGTCGGCCGCCGCTGGCGCGATCACGATCTCGGCATAGGTGGTCAGCTCGATGGTTCGGCGCGAGCGGCTGCGGTTCGTCAGCCGCAGCCGCCGCAGCTCGATGTCGTCCTCCGGCGAGACCACCACTTCGGTGTAGGCGTCGATGCCCTGGTCACGGCGGCGGAACTCGGCGCGGCCCTCGCTGAACACCGCCTCGAATTTGTCCGGCCGCCGCTGCGTTGGCTGCGGCGTGGTTGACCAGACTGTGCCCGTCTCGGTGTCGCGCAGGTAGCAGTAGCTGCCCCAGGCGTCGGTGGTGCCGTCCTCGCGCCAGCGCGTGACGGCGACGTCCTTCCAGCGGCTGTAGCCGGCGCCGCTGTTGGTGAGCATCACGTGGTAGCGGCCGTTGGACAGCAGCTGCACCTCGGGCGACGCGGTGTCGGGTGTCGCGATCACGCGCAGCGGCGTCTCGGTGCTCGGCTGGCCGCTGCGGAAGTCGACGCGTTCGGCCATCTCCGGGTGGAACGGTACCGCGCGCGGCACGCGCTCCTGCAGCAGCAGCAGCGTCGCCTGCAGCGCGGGGTCGGACTCGAAGCGTCGCTGCATCGGTCGGTCGAGCAGCAGGTAGGCCAGCGCCAGCAGACCCATGCCCTGGTGGTGCGCCATGTACGAGCGCACGACCGCGCTCTTCTCGCCGCGTGGCAGCCGCGAAGGCGTGTAGTCGATCGCCTCGTGGTAGCCGAAGGTGCCTGCCAGGCCCTCGTCGGCAAGGCGCTTCAGGTTCAGCACCGCGGCGTTCGGGTCGACCATCAGCGCCATCATCGTCGCGTAGGGTGCGACGACGAGGTCCGCGGCCAGCCCGCGCTTGAGCCCCAGCCCCGGCACGCCGAACGCGCGGTACTGATAGTTGAGCTGCGCGTCGGTGGCGTTGTAGCCGGACTCGGAGATGCCCCAGGGCACGCTGCGCTGGCGGCCGTAGCGCACCTGCCGCTCGACCGCGCCGCGCATCGTCTCATCGAGCAGCGTGTTCTCGTAGCTCGGCATGACGAGCATCGGCATCAGGTACTCGAACATCGAGCCGCTCCATGACAGCAGTACCGTCTTGCGGTCGAGCGTTGCGAGCTGGCGGCCGAGTGCGAACCAGCTCGCCTGCGGGATCTTGCCGGTGGCAATGGCGACGAAGCTCGCGAGCCGTACTTCGGAAGCGAGCAGGTCGTAGTGGCCGGCGTCGAGGCGCCGGTCGTCGACGTTGTAGCCGATCGCGAGCAGGTCGCGCGCCGGGTCGTACAGGAAGCCGAAGTCCATCTCGGCCATCGAGCCGATGCGCTCGGAGAGCTGCAGCAATCGCTCGCGCTGCGCGGCGAGCGCGGACTCGTTCCACTGGCCGGGACTCGTCCCAGCGGGCGGCGACCAAAGCGCACTTGCCTCGGCGGCGGCGGCCTCGCACTGGCGCCTCAGCGCGTGCGCCCAGCGCTGCGCCTCGGCTTGGGCGAGCGGCACGTCAGGCGGCACGTCAAGCGGCACGTCAAGCGGCACGTCCGTGGCGGGCACTGGCCGCGGCAAGGCGGCGAGCAGGTCGTCGGCATGCTGCGACAGCGCCTGCCATGCGGCACGCAGCTCGTCTGGCGAGCGCAGCGTGGCGGCGCGTGTGTCGGCGAGCAGCGCGGCGAAGCGCTCCACGGGCATCGCGTCGTCGTCGCTGCGCATGGCCTGCTGCAGCAGTCGAAGCGTGTCGTCGAGACCGCCGAACAGCAGGTCGTTGTGCGGATGCGCGTCGGCAAGGCCCTTGAGGCCGGCGCGCAGCGTCAGCAGGTGGCCAGCGAGGTTGCCGCTGTCCACCGACGAGACATACGCCGGGCGCAGCGGCTGCAGCGTCTGCGTGTCGTACCAGTTGAACCAGTGGCCGCGGTGGCGCTCCATCCTCCCCATCGCGTCCAGCGTCGCGGCGGTGCGTTCGATCAGCTCGGTCGTGGTCAGGTAGCCGAAGTCGCGCGCCGTGAGCGTGGCCAGCAGCGACAGGCCGATGTTGGTCGGCGAAGTGCGGTGGGCGACGCGCGCGACCGGATGCTCCTGCACGTTGTCTGGCGGCAGGTGGTGATCGGCGGGTCCGACGAAGGTCTCAAAGAACGCCCATGTGCGGCGCGCCAGCAGGCGCAGCTGCAGCGCCTGGGCGTCGCTGATCGTCGACTGGCGTCGAGCGAGCGGCTGGTTCAGCCACCAGATGATGGCGGGCGCCCCAGCCCACAGCAGCAGCACTGGCAGCGCGGCGACCAGCGCCTGCGGCCGCTCGACCGAGAGGCCGGCGAACGCGATCAGCGCCATCGCCGGCGCGACGGCCATGCGCCGGTAGGTCGCTGCGAGATCGCCGACCACCGTCGCTGGCCGCCTCACCGACGCCTCGGCAGAGGTCTGCCACTCGAGCAGCCCGCAGTGGGACACATGCAGGCGCCACAGCGTGCGAAAGATTGCGTCGAGGCTGAACCGGGCCTCGTAGGGCAGCACTGCCAGCGCCACCAGCGCCTGCGCGGCCTGCCGCTCCGCAGCCGACACCACGCCCAGCAGGTGCGTGCGCCAGGCAAGCGCGTCGGGCTTGCGCATCAGGTCGCCGGCCAGGCCGAGCAAGGCCGGCACGAAGAACACCGCCAGGGCGGCCAGCGTCCATGCCACGGGCTGCGCCAGCACCGCCCAGCCGAGCAGCAGCAGCACCGTCAGCGCACCCGGCACGAGGCTGCGCCGCAGGTTGTCGAGGATCTTCATTCTCGACAGTGCCGACAACGGATTGGGGCCGCGCGCGGACCGGGTGCGCTCGCCGCCGGGCGTTTCAAGCGCTATCGGCACGCGCGGCAGTATCCACGCCGCGATCTGCCAGTCGCCGCGCATCCAGCGGTGGCGGCGCTTGACATCGAAATCGTAGCGCGCCGGTGATTCCTCGACCAGCTCGATGTCGCTGATCAACCCACTGCGGGCATAGCCGCCTTCGAGGAGGTCGTGGCTGAGCACGCGGTTGTCCGGCAGCCGATCGCCGAGCACCTGCTCGAACGCATCGACGTCGTAGATGCCCTTGCCGATGAACGAGCCCTCGCCGAACAGGTCCTGGTAGACGTCGCTGACGGCGCGGGTATAGGGGTCGATGCCGGCGTCGCCGCCGAAGAGTCGCCCGTAGCGCGTGCGGTTCGCCGCCGCGAGGCTTACGCCGACGCGTGGCTGCAGGATGCCGTGACCGCCGAGGACGCGCGGCGCTTCCGGCCGGCCGCCCAGGCGCGGGCGGTTGAGCGGATGCGCCATCGTCGCGACGAACTTGCGTGCCGCGTCGCGCGGCAGCTGCGTGTCGGTGTCGAGCGTGATGACGTAGCGCACGCCGGGCAGCGCCGCGGTGTCGCCGACGACGAGCGAGAAGCGCTCTTGCCCGGCGCCACGCAGCAGAGCGTTCAGGTCGCCGAGCTTGCCGCGCTTGCGCTCGTGGCCCATCCAGATGCGATCGGCCGCGTTCCAGCGGCGCGGTCGGTGGAACAGGAAGAAGCGGTCGCCGCCACGCGGCCTCTCGCCCGCCTCGGCGTAGCGTCGGTTCAGTGCCTCGATGCACTCGCGCGCATGTGCGAGCAGCGCCTCGTCGAGAGGCAGCGTCTGGGTGGGTGCGTCGAGGAAGTCCGTCAGCAGCGCGAAGTGCAGGTGCGTGTCGCGGTTGGCGAGGAAGCGCACCTCGAGCGCCTCGGCCAGCGCGTCGATGGCCTGGACGCTCGACAGCATTGTCGGCACCACCACCAACGTGCGCGAGGCGTTCGGGATGCCGAACGAAAAGTCCATGCGCGGCAGTGCCCGCGGCCGCGTCAGCAGCGGTGCGAACCAGTTGAGGATGGCCACCGCGAGCTGGCTCGCGGAAATCAGCAGGGCGGCGACGGCGACTACCGCGACCCAGGCGCCCACCGGCAGTGCCGCGAGCGGCGTGGCGAAGCCGTGCGTAACGATCGCCAGCGGCAGCAGCGCGAGCAGCAGCGTGGTCGCGAGGATCGCGCCGGCGAACCAGGCGAGCGGGCGGCGTGCCACGGTGCGGTGCACGCGGTGCGCGAGCGGCGCACGCATCGCCACCGCGTGCTCCAGTTGCGCCTGCCCGGCGTCGACGAGGTAGTAGCCGACATGCGCACGATGGGCCGCGGGCTCCGGCCCCGCTGCCGCTTCGCGGGCCAGTTGCACTGCTGCGCTCGCCACGTCGGCCTCGCTGGCGTCGACATGGCGGGCGATGCGTTCGACCGCGTGGCGGTAGCTGTCGCGCGTGGCGAAATCCATGCGCGGATAGACGTCGGCCGGATCGTGGCGCAGCGCCTGCTCGACTGTCGACAGCGTCTCGACGAACTCGCGCCAGTCCATCGAGGCGAGAAGTCGCAGGCTGCCGATGCTGTTGCTCACCGAGACCTGCGCCGCGGCCTGCGCCTGCGCCTCGAACTTCACCAGCTCTTCGATCGTCTGGTGGCCTTCGCCAAGATGCTGCTCGACCCAGGTCAACGGCAGCGCCAGCGCGGTGCTGCGGCCATGCAGCCGGCGCGACAGTTCGGCGACGAAGGGCGCGGTCATCGCCGGCCCCGAGCGCGCCATGTCGGCAACGACGAGGATCAGACTCTTCGGGTCGCGCTCCGCGATGTCGATCATGCGGTCGGCCCAGAGCCCCGCGAGATCGCGCTCCGCCATGCTCGTCGCCACCCGCGCCGCAACGCGCCGCAGGTTTTCGATCAGCGCCAGCCGCAGCATGATCGGAACTGCCCACAACTCGCCGAGCCGCAGGGTCTTGACCGCCTGGTACGAGGCGATGAAGCGCGTCAGCGAGCCGCGGCCGAGCCTGCTGTCGCCGTGGGCGACGGCATGCAGCGCGAGGTCGTACACGCGGGGCAGACCGGCGCTCTCGCCGCTGGCAATGCGCGGCAGCTCACGACTGTAGCCGGGTGGCATGTGGCGCTTGGCCGTGCGCACCTCTTCCTCGATGAGGTAAAAGTTGTCGAGCAGCCATTCGCCGGCGGGCGTGACGCGGCGCTGCCGTTCGGCGCTCTGCGCGAGCAGCGCACAGGTGTCGGCGAGCGCCCTCTCGTTGTCGCCGAGCCGGCGCAGCAAGCGATCTCGGCCGTGCCTGTGCGTCAGCTCGTGCTCGGCGGCCAGGTGCCGGCCATGCTGCTCCATCTCCTCGGCGGTGAACAGCTGCGCGCGCAGCGGCTCCTCGTCGACGCCCATGGAGAAGGGGGCGAGCGGCCAGCGGCCTTGCGCGCGGAACCACGCTCGCAGCCGCGCAGCGAACCTAGGATCGAAACGGTTCGTCGAGTTCACAAGTCCTTCGTCGAACGGCCTATTGCGAGGCAGCCACGAAGGCTGGAGGGATCCCAGCGTAGGCTGGGCCTGGGACTGCGGTGTCGGCACTCGCGCGGGATGCGGGGTGCGAGGTGAGGTGGCGGCGCTCGCTGCGGCGCAAGGGAAGTCTTCGCCAAGAGGGTCTTCGAGCCCAAGGACCCGTACGAGTCGCAGCGCACCGCCGCCGACTCGATTTCGGCCAAGACCGGCTGCACGGCCGACACGCGGCGTCGCTGCGTGCGCCAAGGCTGGCGCGACCGAGGGTTACGCGAGGGTCCGACGACGTCGAAGGAGCCGTGCGTCAAAGTGCTCGAGCGCGAGGTAGGGGAGGTACGCCAGGCCAACGAGATCCTGGAGCTGGTCAGCGGGTCCTTCGCCGAGACGCAGCTCGACCGCCGATTCAAGTCATGAACGCGTTCGTCGATGAACACTGCTCTCTCCTCGGGGTCGAGGACGCCACCGATCCCAATGAATTCCGGGGTACCAGGCGAAGTCCGTCGCTGCCGACTCGCGAGCTGAGGAGGCCTGAAGATCGAAGTCGGCGAAACGGCGCCGCGGGATGAAGACACTTGCGCGGCTTCAGGATATCGATCCGCTGCTGGCCGGCGCGCTCGCGTCGTCGCGAACGTCGAACTCGGCCATCCCGTCGGAACCCGCGAGGTTCGCGCTGACTTGGAGAGCGCGCGCTTCGTCGTTCGTCACCTGGACATGCTCCACCCCGGCTGATCCACCCGTGGGATCGAGAGAGGGCCCGCCGCGAGGACGTCGGGCCCAGCCTGCCTGACGTCACTGGCGCTACCGCTGCTTCGCCGGCAGTCCGTGCCCCGGCTGTCGCCTCCTCGAGGGCAACCGCGACTCGTATCGGCCCAGGGCCCACAGCGAAGCGACGGCCAGCACCATTCGTTCGAAGCCTGCGGCATCCTCGCGCACTTCTTCCCGCAAGTCGCGATGCGTTCATTCACAGACTTCCGCATCCAGGCCGAACCGGAGCGAGTGCCTCGGCCTGCGCCGGGTGCACTCAGCGCAAGCCGAAGAACCCTAGCACGATCAGGATGATCACGACGGCGCCGACGAGCCAGATGAGTCTGTTCATGATTTCATTCCTTCGCTGGGCTGAAACGGGTCACTCGCCTCGGGTCTGGGCGTTGCAACCTCCCATCCCCATGAAAAGTGTGAGTCGGCCGCACCAGTGCATCTGTGCGTTAGCGAACGTTGCAGCGCAACTCGTCATGTCGACCCCATCGGATGACCGTGGCCAGAGGACTGGAGATGTATCAGGATCGCGGCGGTGCTTCGGATAGGGCGCTCGTCAAACGACCTGAAGCAGCGCGGCAGCGACCACACACCGGCGATCACACGCCTTGGCACGGGCGAGTCGCATCGGCCGAGCGCTCGGGCACCGGCCGTGGAGGACGCTGCTCGAGGCCTGGCGCGACCGCACGCTGCACCGAAGCGCTGTCGACGGACGGTGGGCACGGCACCCGCAGCGGGTCGCCGACTCCCCCGATCAGAGGTACTGGTCCTGCCGCGACTTGCGCGGGCCGGCGTGTCCGCTGTGCGTTCCATCGAGACATTTCAGTCCCGGGCCTGTGTTGTGTTCGGTGACGCACGGAACTCCCCGATCGACGCCTGCAGACTGGCATGTGCCGTGTTGCGGGCTACAGCGGGAATGCGAAGCTTCAAACCAGCCCGCCGGGAAGTTCCAGGAAGGCCACGGCACGGGCATCAACTGGACGACAAGGACTGAACATCATGACCACGAACTACGTCACTCGCGACAACTTCGGCATGTACGCCAATGCCAGTGAAGGGCCGGGCCCTGCGCTGATGGGGGCCGACACGCTGCTCGGCAACGATGTCTACAACAGGGACGGCGAGAGTCTTGGCGACATCAAGGAGTTCATGATCGACATGGCTTCGGGCAAGATCGCCTACGCCGTGCTGTCTTACGGCGGCCTGCTCGGTATGGGGGACAAGCTGTTCGCAGTGCCTTGGGCGGCATTGACGCTGGACACGACGAACAAGCGCTTCACACTGAACGTTCCGAAGGGCGTACTGAAGGACGCCCCCGGGTTCGACAAGAAGCGCTGGCCGTCGATGTCGGACAAGACCTGGGCCAGCGGGGTCCACAAGTTCTACGGCACCCCGTTCCAGGTCGATTGAACCTGGATCGAGCCGGCTCCGAGTCCGGATTCAGTCCAGTGAACCGCTCACTGCGCCGTGTCGCACGACGCGCGAGCGGTGTGAATTGGCTGCGGCCGGCCGTCGTGCCGGCTCCCCGACTTGTCTCTGGCTCGGGTCATGGGTCGGCCACGAGGTCGAGCCCGTGCGTTTCGACATCCCCCACGAGGTAACGTCATGAACAAGGATCAAGTCAAGGGCACCGTCAAGGAAGCCACCGGCACAGTGCAGCAGAAGGCCGGCAAGATGCTCGGCAATTCGGGGCAGGAGGCCAAGGGTCTCGCCAAGAAGCTCCAGGGCAAGGCACAGAAGAAGGTCGGCGATGCCAAGGAAGCGCTGAAGGACGCGAGAAGCAAGCTCTGACGGCCCCTGGCAGTTCAAGCCATGGTCGCGCGCCCTGGCTGCGAGCAGTGCGGGGCGGGCCATGTGGGCGAATCCCGCAAATCGTTTGGGCCGATACGCGAGACAGCGAACTCGGATACTGTCAGCGTTTGCGCCACGCGATGGTGGGGTGGCGCCCTGCGCCATTGGGTCAGCGATGCGAAGGATGCCGTCGTGAAGAAGGGCCGCGGGATCAAGCGTAAGGCCGGAGCGCTGGTCGACAGGGCGCAGGTCGAGTCGAAGCAGTCTGCGTCGGCGACCCAGAGCACCACCAAGAAGGTGACTCGCAAGATCCAGGACACCGCGACCGCCGCGAAGGATGCGGTGAAGCCCGCGGCCAGCACGGCCGAGCGCAAGGGCAAGGCGGTGGTGCGCAAGGTCGAAGCCCAGGCCGGCAAGGCTAAATAGTTATCCGGAAATAGGAAAAGTGTCGATCCGAGTCGCACGTGATCGCGGCGTCGGAGCTATACGTTGGCCAAACGAGTCGAGTCATGGGTAGTGACGGACGAGTTCTGGCAGCGCGTGGAGCCACTTGTTCCGCCGCGTGTGCCGTCGCCTGACAAACAGTACGTGCGTAAGCCCGGCGCTGGGCGGCCACCCAAGCCGGCACGGCAGGTGTTCGAAGGCATCGTGTACGTGTTGCGCACCGGTTGCCAGTGGAAGGCTTTACCCGCCGAGCGCTTCGGCAGTGCCAGCGCCATCCACAAGCGCTTCCTCGAATGGGAGAAAGCTGGATTCTTTGAGGCGCTGTGGAAGGCCGGGCTCGCCGAGTACGACGACATGGAAGGCATCGCCTGGCGATGGCAAAGCGTCGACGGTGCGCTGATGGAGGCACCTTTGGCGCAGGAAGCCGTCGGCCGGAACCCGACGGATCGGGAAAAAAAATGGACCCCAAGCCATCGGCAAGTCCCGCGGCGGATGGACAACCAAGATTCATATGGTTGCCGCGGATGCTCGAACGGCATTGGTGTTTTCGCTGTCGCCGGGTCAGGCGGGCGATGCGCGCCGCGTGTCACGATGGACACTCCGGCGTGCCGACATCGAGCCACTCGGGGGCACTTCACGCCGGTCCTTGCCGTGTTTCGGCCCCGACAGGGGCGTCCAACTTGATATGTCCACATGACTGCGCCGCGCCGGCCGATACCGACCCTGCTCAACGAGCTGCAGGACCGCCTGATCCTGCCCGGAATACTGCGCTTCACGAAGCTCGGCTATTCGTGGCGAAAGCGCTCCTGGGCACCGCTCAAGGTCTCCATGCACGGCCGTACCGTCGTCGTCACCGGCGCCACGTCCGGTCTCGGGGAAGCCGCTGCGCGCCAGATCGCCGCGCTCGGCGCACGGGTGGGGCCGAAGCGAGCCGCAAGGCGATCGTTGCTGCGAGCGGAAACGACAACGTCGGGGTCGCGCTCGCCGACCTGAGCCTGCTTCGCGAGGTGCGCAAGCTCGCACATCGCCTGCTCCGGAGCGAACCCCGCATCCACGTGCTGGTGAACAATGCCGGCGTGCTGCTGAACAAGCGCACCACGACCGCCGAAGGCAACGAGACCTCGCTCGCCACCAACCTGCTCGCGCCGTTCCTGCTCACGCAGCTGCTGATCCCGCGACTGAAGGCTTGCGCGCCCGCAAGGATCATCAACGTCTCGTCGGGCGGCATGTACACGTCGGGCCTCGCGCTCGACGACCTGCAGTACGAGAACGGGACCTACAGGGGCAGCATGGCCTACG
>JALORV010000402.1 GCA_025458735.1 Burkholderiaceae bacterium
TGCAGGATCGAGTCGATGATCTGCTGCGTGACGGGCGCGGCAGCGCGGCTGGCGTACAGCAGGCGGACGAGCATGGCGGTCTCCCTCAGGCGTTCTTCAACTTCAGCAGCGCCAGGAACTCGCGGCGCAGGTTCGGATCCTTCAGGAACGAACCGCGCATCACGCTGTTGATCATCTTCGAGTCGGTGTCCTTGACGCCGCGCCACTGCATGCAGAAGTGGTCGGCCTCCATGACGATGGCCAGGCCGTCGGGCTGCGTGGTCTCCTGCAGCAGATCGGCAAGGTGGGTGACGGCCTCTTCCTGGATCTGCGGCCGGCTCATCACCCAGTCGGCGAGCCGCACGTACTTGGACAGGCCGATCAGGTTGGAGTGCTCGTTCGGCAGCACGCCGATCCAGACCTTGCCGAGGATCGGGCACAGGTGGTGGGAGCACGCGCTGCGCACGGTGATCGGGCCGACGATCATCAGCTCGTTCAGCCGTTCGACGTTCGGGAACTCGGTCACCGGCGGCATTTCGGCGTAGCGGCCGCGGAACACTTCCATCAGGTACATCTTCGCCACGCGGCGCGCGGTCTCGCGCGTGTTGTGGTCGCCCTCGACGTCGATCACCAGGCTCTGCAGCACGCCGAGCAGCTTGGCCTCGACTTCGTCGTGCAGCTGGGCCAGCTCGCCCGGTTCGATGAACGGGGCGATGCAGTCGTTGGCGTGGAAGCGGCGCTTGGCCTGCAGCAGCCGCTCGCGGATCTTCTGCGAGACCGGCACGCCGAGGTCGGCCTCATCCGCCGGGGGCGAGGGAGTGCGCGCGTTCATGGGGGTCATCCAGCGCGGAATCGGCCGATGACTATATAGCAACGCGCCGGCCCGTCGCACGGCGCGCCGCGATAGCCCTGCGCGGTCGCCGGGTACCTGCGGCAGTGCGCTGCCCGCCGCGACAAGGGCGGGACGCCGCGACGGAGCACCCGGCGTCAGTGCAACCCCCGCGCGGCCGTCGTCGTGTCCTCAGCGCGCAGGTTCCTGGGCGCGCATCTTGGCCGCGATGTAGTCGCCATGGGGAACATGCAGCAGGTCGGCAATCTTGCGCATCAGGTGGTTCTCGTGCGCCGACAGTTCCGCATCGGCGTAGGCAACGCGCCACATCATCTCGATCACGCGCTGCTTCTGCTCGGCGCTGAAGTGCCGGTTCACCAGCGACGTGAACTGGAAGTAGTCGGTCGCCTGCTGCATCTCGGCCTCGGCCAGTCCGATCAGCTCCGCTGCCTCCGCTTCGCCGAGCCCGAACTTGTCGCGGATGGCGCGCTCGACGATCGCACGCTCGTCCGGAGTGGACTCGCGATCGATGCGTGCCACTTCGACCAGCAGCGCCGCGGTGGCGAGCTGGATCGAGTGCCCGTCGCCGGCGGCGGCCGCGGGGGCGGCGATGTTGCGCTCGAAGAAGTCACGGATGGAGTTCAGCATGGGCGCAGTGTTGCAGCGGCCCGCGCCGGCCGCAAGCCGGGCCGCGCTACAGTCGCGCCGGCGAGACGTTGCGCGATGGCGGACAGTCGACGGACCAGGCGGGGCGAGCATGGGTGAGTGGCTGCAGGGCGTACTGGGTTCCAACACGCTGGTCAGCGGCGGACTGACGCTGGCGCTGCTCGGCCTGCTGGCGGTCTGGCTGCGCGACCTGCCCGGGCGCGTGTTCGGCTGGGCCAAGCACTTCCTGATCACGACACTCACCGTCGACAGCCGCGACGAGCTGATGTTTCCGGCGCTGGTCGAGTACATGGACAGCCGCGAGTCGCTGCGGCGCCTGAACAACTTCACCGCGCGCGCGGTGCGCCAGGGCACCAGCTACCAGAGCCTGCACGACGAGCTGCAGCAGGGCGGCCGGCCGCTGACGGTGCTGTCGCCGGGCGAGGGCTTTCACCTCTTCTTCCTCGACGGCCGCCTGATGTGGATGAAGCGCGAGGTGCAGGTCGGGCCGTCGATCTTCGAGAAGATCGCGCTGTCGACCTTCGGCCGCAACAAGCAGCCGCTCGAGGCGCTGGTGCACGCCGCCATGGAGCACCGCATCGCGCGCGAACTGAACCGCATCGCGGTGTACATGCCGAGCCCGTACAACAACGAGTGGATGCGCGCGCGCCTCGGCAACAACCGCAAGCTCGACTCCGTGGTGCTCAAGGCGGGGCAGAAGGAAGCGATCCTGGCCGACCTTGACCGCTTCTTCTCCTCGCACGCGCGCTACGAGGCGCTCGGCATTCCCTGGCGGCGCGGCTACCTGCTGTACGGCCCGCCGGGCACCGGCAAGACCTCGCTGGTGCGCTCGGTGATCCTGATCGAGGATGTGGACGCCTTCTTCCGGCAGCGCGACAAGGCCGACACCGGCGTCAAGGTCTCGTACTCCGGCTTCATCAACGCGCTCGACGGCGTCGCCGCGCACGAGGGCTCGGTGGTGTTCCTGACCACCAACCACCCCGAGCTGATCGACGAGGCGGCGATACGCTCCGGCCGCGTCGACTTCCGGCTCGAGCTCGGGCTGTGCGACGCCAGCCAGCTCGAGCGCATGTTCCTCAAGTTCTTCGACGACGCGTCGGCCGCCGCGCGCTTCGCACAGGCGGTTGCGCCGGACCGCTGGTCGCCGGCGCAGGTGCAGGAGCGGCTGCTCAAGGCACGCAGCGTCGACGAAGCCATCGCGCTGTTCGGCGCAGATCGCCCCGCCCGGCTGCACGCGGCCGGCTCGACCTGAAGCACGGAGCCCGCGTCGGCGAGTTCTGCATCCGCAGGTGCCGCAGTCGAAGCGTCTGCACAATTCACGACAGAAATCGCGCTGGGTCCCGCACGCGCGGGACGAAACTAGAGTCCGCCGTCGAGCACACGCGCGGATCGATACATAAAATCCGCGGTCTCAAAGCCGGTCCGCCGAAGAGCGGTCCGGCGCGGTGATCGACCCGCAAGCGCCCACCCTGCCCAGCGCAGGGCCTGCGCAACCCATCCGATGGCAACTGGCCACACGAACGCCGACGCGTTGGCGTCGTTCCGTGTGCCGGTGCCGGCGAACGCGCGGGTCGAAAGCCGCAACTTGGAGCTACCCGCTCTCCCGGGTCCCGACCAGGACCGATGACGACGCCACAAGCGTCGAAGAGATGGCAATGACGAGAAACGACGAAGACCGCGAGACGGCGGATCTCGATGCCGTGCGTGGCCTGATCCCCGCGATCGTGGCCGGTGCGGCCGTGTGGGCGATTGCCTTTGCAGTCGCCGTGCTGATCTGGGCCTGAGCGCCCGGTCCAGCCAGCTTCTCCCGCAGCACTGCTGGAAGGCGCCGGGTCTGCAGCCCCCGGCACCCGGCTTGCGCCCCCGTTTATACGGGCGTATAAAACTGCATGGCCCGGCGTCGACCCGACCCCAGCGCCGCTCCCGCAGCGGCATCCGTGCGTGACCGGCTGCTGCGCGCGGGCGAGACGATGGCCCGAAGCACCGGCCTGCGCTCGATCACGGTGCGCGGCGTCTGCCAGCAGGCCGAGGCCAACCTCGGCAGCTTCGTCTATCACTTCGGCTCGCGCGAGGCCTTCGTCACCGAGCTGATCGAGCACTGGTACGCGCCGTTGCTGGCCCAGCTGCACGCCACGGTCGACCGCGCGCAGCCGCCGTCGCAGCGGCTGCGCGCGCTGCTGCTGCAGCTCGGCGACTGGGCCGCCGCCAACAGCCGCTTCATCACGCACGTTCTGATCGACGCCGCCGCCGGCGAGGCCGCCGCCCAGCGCTTCGTACGCACGCTCGGCGACCGCCATCCGGCGCTGATCCTGCAGGTAGTGGCCGAGGCCCAGCGCGCCCGCGAATTGCCGCGTGGCGAGCCACTCAACGTCGTGCTGTTCCTGATGGGTGCCATCGCATTGCCGATCCTGCTGATCGACCGGCTGGCAGAGGCGCGACTGGCACCGGCAGCGCTGACGCGCGCACTGGTCGGACTGTCGCGCGAGCGGCCCGGCCTGACCCGGGAGGTCCGAGATGGCTCACCTGCGACCCGCCACTGAGTTCCGCTGGGCTGCCGTCGTGCTATGCGCGCTGGTGCTGGCCGCCTGCACGCGGGTCGATCCCGACCGCTTCAGCGGCTATGCCGAGGCCGACCTCGTTTACGTCGCACCGGCGGTCGCAGGCCGACTGCAGACGCTCGGGGTCGAGCGCGGCACGCGCGTCAAGCCGGGGCAGCTGCTGTTCGAACTCGAACGCGATGCTCGAGCGCGCCGCGGCCGATGCCCGCGCCGCGGCCGCCGCCGCGCAGGCCCGCAACCTGAGGAAAGGCAAGCGCGTCGACGAGCTGCGCGCGATCGAGCAGCAGCTGGTGCAGGCCCGCGCGGCACTGACCTTGGCCACGAGCGAGCTGAAGCGCAGCGAGTCGCTCGTCAAGCAGGGCTTCCTGTCGCCGAACCGGCTCGACGAGCTGAGCGCCGCGCGCGACCGCGACGCGGCCCGCGTCGCCGAGCTGCAGGCCAACCTGGCGGTGGCACGCGATGCCGCGCGGCCCGACGAGATCGCCGCGGCCGAAGCCGAGCAGCGCGCCGCTGAGAACGAGCTTGCGTCCTCGCGCTGGCGCGAGGACCAGACGCGCGGCGTGGCCAGGGTGACAGCCACGGTTCAGGACGTGCTGTACCGGCCGGGAGAGTGGGTCGCGCAGGGCACGCCGGTGGTGGCGCTCTATCCAGACGGGGCGCTGAAGGTGCGCTTCTTCGTGCCGCAGGCCGCGCTGGCACGGGTAAAAATCGGCGACACCGTGGCCGTGAGCTGCGACGGCTGCCCGGCGGGTCTCGCGGCGCGCGTGGCCTTCGTCTCGGAGCAGGCGGAGTACACGCCGCCCGTCATCTACAGCAACGAGAGCCGCGCCAAGCTGGTCTTCATGGTCGAGGCGCGGCCGGACGAGAAGACCGCTGCCCTGCTCAAGCCCGGCCAGCCGGTCGACATACGGATCGGCTCGAAGGCCCCGTGAGGCGACATCGATGAGCGCCGGCCTGGCGATCGACGTGCGCGGCCTGACCAAGGCCTTCGGCGGCCGCACCGTCGTCGATCACATCGATCTCGCCGTGCCTCGCGGCGAAGTCTGTGGTTTCCTCGGACCGAACGGCAGCGGCAAGACGACCACGATCCGCATGCTGTGCGGGCTGCTGGAAGTCGACGCGGGCGAAGGCTCCTGCCTGGGCTACGACATCCGGCGCGAAGCGCGCCACATCAAGTTGCGTGTCGGCTACATGACGCAGCGCTTCGGGCTCTACGAAGACCTTTCGATTGCCGAGAACCTCGACTTCACCGCGCGCGTCTACCGCCTCGATGACCGCCGCCGGCGCGTCGCCGACGCGCTCGATCGACTTGGCCTGACGAGCCGGCAGAAGCAGCTCGCCGGCACGCTGTCGGGCGGGTGGAAGCAGCGCCTGGCACTCGCCGCCTGCCTGCTGCACGACCCCGAGCTGCTGCTGCTCGACGAGCCGACCGCAGGAGTCGACCCGAAGGCGCGGCGCGACTTCTGGCGCGAGATCCATGCGCTGGCCGCCGACGGCATCACGGTGCTCGTCAGCACGCACTACATGGACGAAGCCGAGCGCTGCCACCGGCTGGTGTACATCTCGTACGGCAGGATGCTCGCGGCCGGCACCGCGCCGGAGGTCATCGCGCAGGCCGGGCTGCGAACCTGGGCCGTGCACGGCCCGCGGCTCGACGCGGTGCTCGAACTCGCCGAGCCGCGCGGCTGGATGGCCGTTCCCTTCGGGACCAGCCTGCATGTCAGCGGCGACCGCAGCGGCGACTTTCCGCGCTGGCTTGCCGAGCAGGACCCGGGGCTCGCGCAGGCGGTCCGCATCGAGCCGATCCCGACCGGCCTCGAGGACGTCTTCATCGCTTTGACCCAGGATGCCCGCGACACCGTCAGCTGAGCGAAGCGCCGGGCCGCCC
>JALORV010000403.1 GCA_025458735.1 Burkholderiaceae bacterium
ATCGGAGCCGCTGCGGTCGCGCAGCGCCAGCCCGATGATGGCGAAGATCGCGGTGGCGCCGCCGTGCATCAGCGCCGTGCCGAAGCCGCGCACGATCCACGTGCCGAGGCCGGCCTCGGGGACGAGCTGGTGGTACCAGGCGTTCTCGATCACCGCGAAGCCGGCGCCGACGGCGAAGCCGAGAATCGCCGCGTCGACCAGGAAGCCGATGCGGTTGGCGCGGACCAGCAGGACGATCACCAGCGCCTTGGCGACTTCCTCGACGACCGGGGCGCCGTAGCGCGAGTAGGTCGCGAGCGTCGCCTCGAACCCTTCGATCAGCCAGCCGTTGACGAACCAGCACAGCGCTGCCGCCAGGGCTCCGGCGGCGATGGCGGCGACCACCGTGCGCAGCCGCACCAGCTTGTAGCTTTCGAGCGCAAGCAGCGCCGCCAGGAAGGCGAGCACCGGCAGGATGCCGACGGCGAGCGACAGCAGCGGGTCGGTCATGAGCGTGCGCCGCCCGCGCTCACATGACCTTCAGCGAGATCATCCATTCGCCCCCGGCGCGGTTGCGGTCGCGGAAGCCCGCCGCATAGCCGACCGACAACGTCATCTCGTACCAGTGCAGCACCGAGAAACGGAGGTCGAGCTGAGCGCCGATGTTGCCGTACGCCGTCCGCCTGCTGGCCCGGTTCGGGTCGGTCCACAGGGCCGTGGCGAACAGCGCCGGCCGCAGCCAGGCGAGGTGGAAGGCCGGCGTTCCCCGGGACTCGAACACCACCGGCGTCAGGTTCCATTCGAGCATCGTGCGGGCGAAGCTCTGGCCGCTGATCTCGTCGATCTCGAAGCCGGGCAGCCGATCGCGCTGCCGGTAGCGCCGGGCCTCGCCCTGGTCGACGGCGTTGTTGCCGAAGCCGCCGAAGTAGAAGCTGGCGTTCGCCAGCCGCCGATCACCGTCGATCCAGCCGGCGGCATTGCGCAGCCACAGCGATGAACCGGCGAGCGGCAGGCTCAAGCCATAGTCGAGGCTGCCTTGCAGGTTCCATGCCGTGTCGCCGCCGGCATGGCTGAAGCCCGCCAGCGCCGTCCAGGCGAGCCCCTTCAGGTCGTCGGCGGCGCCGCGCGAGCGCTGCACGTCGGTGTAGCGCAGACCGGCGCTCGCCTCGACCATCCGCTCGAAGGTGGTGGCGATGGTCTGCGCCTGCGGCAGCGTGTCGATGCGGTCGAAGTACGCCAGTTCGACCACCCGTTCCAGCTTGCGCGGCTCGTCGTAGACGATGAAGTGCTCGTGCCCCGCCCTGGCGGCGAAGCCTTTGCGGCTGCGTTCGACCGGACCGAAGATGTCGAAGAAGTCCGAGCGGTTCCACGCCAGGCTGCCCCACCACTGCAGGTAGCGGCCGTCGACCATCACGTGTGCCTGTTCGTTGCCCGGCAGATCGCCCTTCGGCGTGACCGCCGCCGTGATGCCGAGCGTGGCGAAGCCGAGCGGGTCGGCGATGTTGAACCGGTAGCCGACGCCGATCTGGTCCCGGTAGCCCTGCAGCACCGGGTAGGCGTTGTCGAGCACCAGATGCTCGAGCGGCCGGTACGGCCCTTCGCGCACCACCAGTTTCCGGTCGTCGACGGCGCTGGGCGGGTCGACCTGCCAGCCGGTCACCTGCGGGTGCTTCTCCGCCATCACGGTGCCGAGAAAGCGGATCGCGCTGGCGTCCTTGACCGGTACCGGATCGATGACCGCCGGCACGAAACCGGCCGAGGTGTAGGCAAGCACGACCAGGCGGCCATCGGCGAGCGGAAAGGGACGGAAGAAATCGGTGTCCGTATTCGAGACCGCCTCCACCGCTCCGGTGGCGACCTCGTAACGAAAGATGTTCGACACGCCGGTGAAGTAGCTGCTGCCGTAGAGATACCGGCCATCGCGGGAGAACACGAAGCTCTCCGGCACCGACTGGCCGAAGTCGTGCTGCGACTTCGGCGTCACGTCGCCGGCGGCCAGCCTCGCCAGTTCCCACACGCGCAGGAACTGGTCGCCGTTGACTTCGGCCACCGACGCCGACAGCAGGCTGCCGTCGGGCGAGACGTCGAGATCGTAGGGAACGACGCCGTACGGAAAGACGTGCAACGCGTTCCACTCCGTGTAGGGGTAGGCGATCCGCACCAGCACGGCAAAGCCGTTGGCGTGCCGCACGCCGATCAGCGACCGGTCGGCCGGGTTGAAGGCGATCTCGCCGATGCGCGCGTTCTCCAGCAGGATGCGGGTCGCGCCGCTGCCGACATCGACCGCCATCAGGTCGCGCTGCGCCAGGTTGTCGGACGATCTGGCGCACCGACCCGTCGCGCGTGTCGACGGCGCCGATGTGGTCGGCGGCGCCGGGAGTGCGAAAGCCGCCATACAGGACTCCCGTAGCCTCGTCGAAGTAGACGCGCGAAATGCTGCCGAGCGGACGCTCGACGAGCCGGCGATGCGGCGTGACCGGGAACCTCCGGATCTCGGCCAGGTTGGCGCGCTGGAAGTCGTGCTCGAAGGCAATCCACCTCTGCCAGGCGTCTTCGAGCGGGATGCCGAACACGAGGCGGAACTGGTTCGCGTAGTGGCGCGCGCTGCCCTCGTCGCGGCGCACCCACTTGAGCACGTGCTCGGGCGACCAGGCGAGCGCCAGCCAGGTCATGAAGCGCGTGCCGTAGAGGTAGGCATTGGCGCCGGCCTGGAAGTCCGAGCGCACGCCGTAGGACTCCAGGCCG
>JALORV010000404.1 GCA_025458735.1 Burkholderiaceae bacterium
TTACGGTCATCGTGCTCGACCAGATCACCAAGGTCGCCATAGAGCGCGCGTTCGACTACGGCGACGTGCGGCCGGTGACCGGGTTCTTCAATCTGGTGCTCACCTACAACAAGGGCGCCGCGTTCTCGTTCCTGGCTTCTGCCTCAGGCTGGCAGGACGAGTTCCTGACCGCCGTCGGACTGGCGGCTTCCGCCTTCATCCTCTACCTGCTGGCGCGCCATGGGCATCAGCGCCTGTTCGCCTGCGCACTGGCGCTGATCCTCGGCGGCGCCATCGGCAATGTGATCGACCGCATCGCCCACGGCCATGTGATCGACTTTCTCGACTTCCACTGGGGCGGCTGGCACTGGCCGGCGTTCAATCTGGCGGACTCGGCGATTGTCGGCGGGGCGGCGCTGCTGATCCTCGATGAGCTGCTGCGCGTGCGTCGGGCAAAATAGCGCATGGACCTTCTGCACAAGCGCGTGGTAGTCGGCATGACCGGGGGCGTGGCCGCCTACAAGGTGTGCGAACTGGTGCGCCGGCTGCAGGATGAAGGAGCCGACGTGCAGGTGGTGATGACGCCGGCCGCGCAGCAGTTCGTCACGGCCACCACGCTGCAGGCGCTGACCGGCAAGCCGGTGTTCACGGATGCCTGGGGCGCCGCAGGCAGCGCCCAGGTCGCCAATGCCATGCCGCACATCGACCTGACGCGCGGAGTCGATGCCATCGTCGTGGCGCCGGCCACGGCGCACTTCATTGCCCGCGCCGCTCAGGGCCTCGCCGACGATCTGCTGTCGACGCTGCTGCTGGCGCGCAACCGCACCACCACGGCGCTCCTGGTGGCGCCGGCGATGAACGTGGAAATGTGGGACCACCCTGCCACCCGCCGCAACGTCGCACAGCTCGTCGCCGACGGCGCGAAGATCCTCGGCCCCGCGGTCGGCGACCAGGCCTGCGGCGAGGTGGGTCCGGGCCGCATGCTGGAGGCAGGCGAACTGCTGGCAGCGATCATTGCCCACTTCCAGCCCAAGCGCCTGGCCGGCAGGCGCGTGGTCATCACTGCGGGTCCGACCTTCGAGCCGATCGATCCGGTGCGCGGCATCACCAACCTGTCGTCGGGCAAGACCGGGTTCGCGCTGGCGCGCGCTGCCGCCGAAGCGGGCGCGCAGGTGGTGCTGGTTGCCGGCCCGACTGCGCTCGCCACGCCGCCAGGGGTCCGACGCATCGACGTGCGCACCGCGCAGGAAATGCACGACGCCGTGCACGCCGCGTTGCCGGCCGATGTCTTCGTCGCCGTGGCCGCGGTGGCCGACTGGCGCGTTTCCAACGCCAGCGCCAGCAAGCTGAAGAAGCAGTCGGGCAGCCTGCCCGCGCTGCAGTTCGCACCGAATCCGGACATCCTGGCCAGCGTCGCGGCCCTTGCAGCGCCGCCGTTTTGCGTCGGCTTCGCGGCCGAGAGCGAGAACGTGATCGAGAACGCGCGCGCCAAGCTGGCCAGCAAGAAGGTGCCGATGGTCGTCGCCAACCGTGCGCAGGACGCCCTTGGCGCCGACGCCAGCGAACTGCACCTGGTCGAGGCGAGCGGCGTCACGACGCTGCCGCAGGCCGCCAAGCTTGAGCAGGCACGCCGGCTGATCGCCGTGATCGCGGAGCGGCTCGGATGAGCACGCCGCAGGAGCCGCGGGACGGCAACTTCGTTGCCTATATCGACGCGCTGCAGCGCGAGTCGGCGGCCCGCCTGGAAGCGCAGTCGCGCGTACCGATGGTGGAACTCACGGGCCGCCATGCGCCGCGCGCCGGCGGCGCGATCGACACGGCCCCGGTGCTGAATCGACAGCAGGCCGAGGAACTGCGTCAGCGACTGGCACATGCGTCGGCAACGATGCCGGCCACCGCCGGGATCGTGCTTGCCACCGGCGCGGTGCTGATGATCGCTGCGATGATCTTCGATCTCGGTGTCGTCCCGGTCTTCTTCGGCCTGGGACTGATGGCCTGGGGTTTCAGCCGCCTGCGCCGCTCGCGGGCCGCGGCCGGCGGCGGCATGAACCGGCAGACCGCCGATGCCTCCCGCATCTTCGGCAGTCCGCCGCCACCGACATGAGAGTCGACGTCCGGATCCTGGACGAGCGTCTGCGGGATCGCCTGCCCGGCTATGCCACTGCGGGCGCCGCCGGCCTTGACCTGCGTGCCTGCGTCGACGCCCCGTTGACCATCGAGCCCGGCGCAACGCATCTGGTCCGCACCGGCATCGCGATACATCTTGCCGATCCGGGCTATGCGGCGCTGATCCTGCCGCGCTCGGGACTGGCAACCTGGTCGGGCTGATCGACTCCGACTACCAGGGCGAGCTGATGGTTTCCACCTGGAACCGCGGCCAGGCGGCTTTCGTCCTCAGCCCGCTGGAGCGGCTGGCACAGCTGGTGATCGTGCCGGTGGTGCAGGCCAGTTTTCAGGTTGTCGAGGCCTTCGACACCAGCGAACGCGGTGCCGGCGGTTTCGGCAGCACCGGCAAGCATTGAACCATCCCGATGCGCCGGCCGCCGTGGCCGCACTGC
>JALORV010000405.1 GCA_025458735.1 Burkholderiaceae bacterium
CCAGATTGCCGTCGTTCAGTTCGAAGTCGGCCGGCACGATCTCGTTGAGATGCAGCACGTACGCCGTCACGGCGTAGGTCTGGTCGACGGTGAGCGACTGCGGATTGGTCCATGGCATCGCTCGATAGATGTAGTCCCACAGCGTGGTCGCGTAGTTGAGCTTGGTGCCGACCGTGCGAATGCCGTCGGGCGTCGTCAGCGCCGCAGCGCGGCCCTTCTCGAGATCGCCCTTCTTGACGCCGCCGGCGATCGCCATGTAGCGGTTGCTCTCGCCGAAGGTGCCGTGGCAGCTTGCGCACTGCGCGTCGTAGATGTCCTGCCCCTGCGCGACTGTGCCCCGGCCCTTGCGCACACCATGTCCGTCGGGACGCACGTCGATGTCCCAGCCTGCGATTTCCGCGGCCGTGGCGGCGCGTCCGAAGCCGAAGCGCGGCGCATCCGCCGCCGCCGTCTGCGCCGAGGCCGCAGACGACACGAGGACAGCCGCGAGAGCCAGCACCCCTGCTGCTCCGCGGCTCATGCGGTCAGCCCACCTGCACATTCCACACCTCCCCATTCGGGTTGACCTGCCATGTCTGGATGCCGTTGTTGTGATAGATCGAACGCGTGCCGCGCACGCCGCGCAACTGTCCCAGGCTCGGCTGCACGTGCCCGGTCTCGTCCACGGCGCGACTTTGCAGCAGGGCCGGTCCGCCGTCCCAGGTCCAGTCGAAGCGGAAGCGCGTCAGCGCCTTGGTCAGCACCGGCTCCTGCAGCCGCGCTGTCTGCCAGTTGCGCCCGCCGTCGGTGGAAACGTCGACGCGCCGGACCTTGCCACGGCCGCTCCATGCCAGTCCGGTGATCTCGTAGTAGCCCTTGCCCAGCAGCTTCTGGCCACCCGACGGGGAGGTGATCACCGACTTGACTTCCTGCACGATCGAGTACTGGCGATGCAGTCCGTCGGGCATCAGGTCGACGTAGTGCAGCGCCTCCTCGCGGGTGTTCCAGGGCTTGTCGCCGATCTCCAGCCGGCGCAGCCATTTCACGCTGGATACGCCCTGCACGCCGGGCACCACGAGCCGCAACGGGTAGCCGTTTTCGGGCCGCAGCATCTCGCCGTTCTGGCCGTAGACCACCATCACGTCGTTGAGCGCGAACTCGATCGGGATCGAGCGCGTCAACGCTGAGCCGTCGGCGCCCTCGGCCAGGATGAACTTCGCGTTCCTGCGGTCGTAGCCGACTTCCTCGAGCAGCGTCGACAGCAGCACGCCGGTGAACTCGCTGCAGGCGAGCATGCCGTGCGTGTACTGAACGGTCGGCACCGCGACGTTGGCCCACTCCATACCGGTGTTTGCGCCGCACTCGATGAAGTGGATGCGCGACACGGAAGGAAAACGCAGGATGTCGTCCATCGTCAGGATCAGCGGCCGCCGCACCATGCCGTGGACCATCAGGCGGTGCTGGGCCGGATCGACGATCGGCATACCGGAGTGGTGACGCTCGAAGTGCAGACCGCTCGGGGTGATGATGCCGAACAGGTTCTGCAGCGGCGTGAAGCTGACGGACGACTGTGGCTGCGGAGTCAGGCCCGGGCTCTGGCGCCGCACGACGTTGGCCTCGAATTCAGAGGGCACACCATAGGGCGAGGCGACGACCGGCGCCCCCAGCGAGCGCGTCCAGGACGGCACGTTGGGCGGCTCGAAGGCCGGCTTGCCCTGCGCCATGGCCCGCCCGCCGAGCGCTGCAGACACCGCGCCGGCGATGGCCGCTCCGCCCTTGAGAAAGCCGCGCCGAGACCGCGTCGCGCTGCGCACCGCCTCCGCGGTCAGGTGATGTTCCGGCGCCGCGACGATGCGTCCGCGCGCGACCGCCTGTTCTCTCGTGCCCATCAATTCTCCCCGATTGGCGTTGCCATCGCCGGCTGCAGCAGGCTGCTGCCGTCCGCCCCGGCTCAAGACGGCGTCTTGGCCGGCATGAACCGCTTCATCACCCGGCTCGTGACCGCCGGCTCGTCTTGCTGACCCGCAATGTGGACACAGGCCGTGCGGCACAAGGTCACCACGTTCGGGTCGCTGATCGCGTAGTACACCGTGGCGCCCTCGCGCCGGCGCTTCAGCACACCGCGCCCGTACATCAGGTTCAGATGTCGCGAGACATTGGTCTGGCTCGAGCCCACCCGCTCGACGATGTCCGACACGCTGCGCTCGCCGTCGCAGATCGTGTTCAGGATCTTCAGCCGCGTCGGCTCGGCCAGCAGGCCGAAGTAACCCGACACCACCTCGAACAGGCGATCGAGTTCCGGTTCCATTGCTTATGTGCGCAACGACGCATATGTTCCATGGCGCATACATAACTGTCAAGGGGCAGCGCGGCAATTCCGGCTGCCGGCCCCTCGTCTGCGGCCGCCGGCCACCCGTTGCGCCTTCCGTTTACCCGATCGACCCGCCACTCCTGCGCGGCTGCCGCCGGCGCTGCATTGACCTCGGTCAACGGCTCGCCCCAAATTCCTTTTGATACCCTAGGGGGTATGGCATTTTTGCAGTATGCTTCGCTCCGTGCTGCCGGCCGGTCGCGTCGCGCGGATTCGTCCGGCGCGATCGACTTCACTGGATCGACCGACCGCCTGCTGCGCATCGTCGCCGGCATCGCCCTGATTGCACTTGCCGCCACCGGCACCATCGGTGCCTGGGGCTACATCGGCGTGGTGCCGCTCGCGACCGGATTCCTGCGGACCTGCCCCGCCTATTCGCTGCTGGGGATGAACACCTGCGGCCTCAAGAAGTAGCCAGTCACGGGACATCCGGGCATGAACACGTCTGCGACCGCTGCGCCAGGGCCTGCGTCGACCCCGCTCCGGTCCGGCCGTGTCGGGGCGGCCCTCGCGGCGGCCTGGTTCGGCCTCGCTGCGCCAATGGCGGCAGCGGCCGACGATGGATCGCCTTCGATCCGGGCCGCGCCCGCGGCGGTCGAGGTCGTGTTGCGCGACGTCGACGAGGTCTATGCGGCCGACGCGGTCATCGAGGCCGTCCGCCAGGCGACGGTAGCCGCCCAGCTTGCCGGCACGGTGACGCAGATACTGGTCGACGCCGGCGACCGCGTGAAGAAGGGCCAGGTGCTGGCTCGCATCGACTCGCGCGAGACGGACGCGCAGGCAGCTGCCGGCCGCGCCGGCGTCGCTTTAGCCGAGGCACAGCTTGCGCAGGCCCGGCTGAGCCTGGAGCGCACGCGCAGCCTGCTGGAGAAGAACTTCGTCAGCCAGGCTGCGCTCGACAAGGCCGATTCCGACTACCGGGCTGCCGTGGCGGCCGCCGACGCGGCGCGGGCCGGCCAGGCGCAGGCCGACACCGCGCGCACTTATGCCGAGCTGCGCTCACCACTCGACGGCATCGTCAGCCAGCGACTGATGCAACCCGGCGAGGTCGCGGCCCCCGGCCGGGGCGTCGTCGCGGTGCACGACCCGTCCGCGCTACGGGCGGTCGGCAGCCTGCCGCAGTACGTGCTGCCGAAGGTCGCAAACGTGACGCGCGCGCGCGTCGAGCTGCCGCAGCTGGGACGCAGCATCGAAGCTACGCAGGTCACCGTGCTGCCTGCCTCGGACGCCCGTCTGCTGACGACGCAGATTCGCGCCGACCTGCCAGCCACGCCCGTTCCCGGACTGGCGCCGGGCGCGGCGGCGAAGGTGCTGGTGCCGATCGGGCGGGCGCGCAAGCTGGTGATCCCGTCGAACACGGTGATCCGCCGCGGCGAGCTGACCGGCGTGATGACACTGACCGCCGACGGCAAGCCGCAACTGCGCCAGGTCCGGCTCGGCAGCCCCACAGGCGATGGGGCCGTCGAGGTCCTGGCCGGGCTGCGCGCCGGCGAGCGCGTGCTGCCGGCCCCGCTTGCCCCGGCCGTCGTACCCGGCAGCCGCTGAAGCCGTATGTCGGGCACCTCCCACCCGCTCGGCATCTCCGGCCGCATCGCCGGGGCTTTCCTGCAGTCGCAGCTGACGCCGCTGATCGCGCTCGTGCTGCTGCTGCTGGGAATTTTCGCCGTCGCCGTCACGCCGAAGGAGGAAGAGCCGCAGATCAACGTCACGATGGCCAACGTGCTGATCCCGTTCCCGGGCGCCTCCAGCCAGGACGTGCACAAC
>JALORV010000406.1 GCA_025458735.1 Burkholderiaceae bacterium
GTCCGGGAACCCGGCCTTCGGCTAGTCTGTCGGCACGTTCAGTTCCATGGTCGGATAACCCAGCCCCCCGGGAGCAGTCCAGTTGTCCTCGCAGATCGCGGCGCTTCATCAACTGCATGGCGTGCAGCCCGTACTCAAGGTCGCTGACGTCGCGGCTGCAGCACGGTACTTCGTCGACGTGCTCGGCTTCGAGCTCGACTTCCTGACCGGCGAGCCGGTGTCGCATGGCCGCGTCAGGACGGGTGACGGCTCCTACGGGCAGCCGATCTACATCCACCTGAGCGGGCTGGGCGACGATGAAGCCGGCCGCGCGCCGTCGGGCGAGCTGCGGCTGCATGTCGGCCACGACGTCGACGGATTGTGCGAGACGTACCGGGCGCGCGGCGCGAATGTCGTGCAGGAACCGGTGTCCCAGCCCTGGGGCCTGCGTGAGTTCGTCGTGCTTGAAGCCAACGGGCACCGGCTTCGGTTCTGCGGAGAAGCCTAGGCCCGGAATGCGGTGCGAGCAGTACCGCGCGCCGCCGCGGGGCTTCTAGAGCGCCGGCAGTTCGCGCGGCTGGCGGCGTTCGTCGGTGGCCACGTAGACCAGGGTGGCCTCCGTCACCTTGACGACTTCCTTCTGCAGTCGATTGCGCTCGGCATAGACCTCGACTTCGACGGTCACCGAGGTGCGGCCGGTCTTGACGACGTTGGCATAGAAGCTGACCAGGTCGCCGACGAACACCGGGTGCTTGAAAAGGAACGAGGTCACGGCGACGGTCGCCACGCGGCCCGAGGCGCGACGCGCCGCCGGGATGGCACCGGCGATGTCGACGTGAGCCATGATCCAGCCGCCGAAAACGTCGCCGTGGATGTTCGCGTCCGCCGGCATCGGCATCATGCGCAGCACGGCGACCTGGTCGTGGGGCAATTGCTGGGAGTCCATCACCTGTGCTCCGGCCGGTTCGAATCGAGTGATCTTTTCTTCGCTTCGCCCGGCCGCGCCAGGGCTGCACGCGCCATGCGGTCGACCCTGGCGGGCGCGAACATCTTCAGCCACAGGCCGATCCGGGCTCGGGTCGTCATCACGACTTCGCGTCGCCGCGCCCGCATGGCGTCGACCATCTGGCGCGCGCACTCGTCGACCGGCATCGCCGCGGCCTCGGACAGTCCCGAGACGCCGGCCGGTTCGCCGCGCCCGTTCCAGCCGCGCCGGCGGATCTCGGTGGCCACCACGCCGGGATACACGACCAGCACGTCGATGCCGTCATCGGCCGCCTCGATGCGCAGCGCTTCGAGAAATCCGGTCTGCGCGAACTTGCTGGTGCAGTAGGTCGTGCGTTCGGGCACGCCGGTGCGCCCGGCGATCGACGACACGCCGACGATCAGCCCGCGCGACGCCTGCAGGTGCGGATAGGCATGCCGCACGCACTGGATCGTGCCCATCGCATTGATGCGGAACAGCCGCTCGAAGGTCGAGAAGTCCTCGATGGCGGTGAAGCGGGCATGCATCGACACGCCGGCATTGGCCACCAGCACGTCGATGCCGCCGAACGCCGCGACCGCGCGCTCGGCGAGGCGGCGGCAGTCGTCGTCGAGCGTGACATCGGTCGGCACCACGATGGCGTCGGCGCCCAGCCGGCGGCAGTCCGCCGCCACCTGCTCGAGGGTTTCAGCCGTGCGGGCCGCCAGCACCAGCCGCGCCTTTTCGCGTGCGAGCTGCCGCGCCAGTTCGGCGCCGATACCGTCGCTGGCGCCGGTGATGACGATGACCTTGTGTTCCAGCTGCATGCCTGCGCGTGTGGATAATGACGCCATGATTCCGGACAGCGTCAAGTGTACGCACGGGCCGTGCGGCGTGACGCGCAGTGCAGTCCTCTCGAAGGTGCGTCCGTGAGGTGGTCGCCGCCGCGCGAGGCGCTGGCGTCGACGCGCACCGAGCGCGATGACTGGAAGACGCTCGGCACGCTGCTGCCCTATCTGTGGGCCTACAAAGGGCGCGTGCTGTTCGCGCTCGCATGCCTGGTGGCAGCCAAGCTCGCCACCGTCGGCGTGCCGATCCTGCTGAAGGACCTGGTGGACCGGCTGTCGCCGGCGACGCAGTCGGCGTCCGGGCTGCTGGTGGTGCCGGTGGCGCTGGTCGTGGCCTACGGCCTGCTGCGGCTGGCGACGTCGCTGTTCACCGAACTGCGCGAGTTCTTCTTCGTCAACGTCACGCAGGCGGCGATGCGCACGCTGGCGCTGAAGACCTTCCGCCACCTGCACGCGCTGTCGCTGCGCTACCACCTCGAGCGCCGCACCGGCGCGGTTCGCCGTCATCGTCGGCGTGAGCCTCGCCGTCTACATCGTGTTCACGGTGCTCGTGACCAACTGGCGGACCGTCGTGCGGCGACGCTGGAACGAACTGGAGACGCGCGCGCAGTCGCGCGCGGTCGACTCGCTGCTCAACTTCGAGCAACGAGGACTACGAGGCGCGCCGCTACGACGAAACGCTGGCCGCCAGCCAGCGCACGGCCGTGATGTCGCAGCAGTCGCTCAACGTGCTCAATGCGGGCCAGCAGCTGATCATCGCCGTGGCGCTCACCCTGATCCTCTGGCGCGCCGCGGTCGGCGTGGTCGAGGGGCGAATGACGATCGGCGACCTGGTGCTGGTCAACGCCTTCATGATCCAGCTGTACATCCCGCTCAACTTCCTGGGCGTCATCTATCGCGAGATCAAGCAGGCCCTGACCGACATGGACCGCATGTTCGCCCTGCTCGAGCACAACCGCGAGATCGCCGATGCGCCGGATGCGCGGCCGCTGGCGGTGAGCGCGGCCGCGGTGCGATTCGAGCGGGTGGACTTCGCCTACGACGCGCGACGCCAGGTGCTTTTCGACGTCGACTTCGAGATTGCCGGCGGCACCACCACGGCGGTGGTCGGCGCCACCGGCTCGGGCAAGTCGACGCTGGCGCGGCTGCTGTTCCGCTTCTACGAGGTCGATGGCGGCGCGGTGCGCATCGACGGGCAGGACGTCCGCAACGTGACGCAGGAGAGCCTGCGCGCAGCCATCGGCATCGTGCCGCAGGACACGGTGCTGTTCAACGACACCATCGAGTACAACATCGCCTACGGCCGGCCGGGTGCGGACCGGTCCGC
>JALORV010000407.1 GCA_025458735.1 Burkholderiaceae bacterium
CGCGATCTGCCGCTGCTCGACCACGCGCAGGTCCACCCGGCCGACGCGATACTGGATCCGGGCGAGTTCCAGCGCCCGCTCGTTGTCGACGATGGCCGCCGCCAGGATCGCAGCGCGATCGGCGAGCGCGGCTTCGGCCGCCAGCGCATTCTCGACCTCGCCGAAGGAGCGTTGCGCGACGCGCGCGTAGTTGGCCACCGACTCCTTCTGCTCGGCGGTGCGGATCTCCACCTGCGCCTGCAGCACGCCGCCCTGGTAGATCGGTGCCAGGAGGCTGGCGCCGAGGCCCAGCGTCGGGTTCGGACAGGCTGATCCGCGGCAGCAGCGCCGCCTTCGCCTCGCCGACCCGCGCGAAAGCCGCCGCGACGCGGCGCTCGGCGGCGACGACGTCGGGCCGGCGCTCCAGCAACCCCGCCGGCACGCCGGCGATCACCGGAGCCGGTGCCGGCGCGAGGCGCTGCGCGACGGTGATCTCGGCGGCCGGATAGCGGCCCAGCAGCAACTCGAGTGCGCGCAATGCCTGTTCGCGGGCGAGCACGGCCTGGCGCAGCGCGTCGCGGTAGCTGCCGACGTTGGCCTTCGCCTCGGCCACTGCCTGTTCGTCGCCGCTGCCGATGCGCAGCCGCTCCTCGGCCAGCCGCTGCAACTCCCGCGCGGCACGCAGCGCATCGTCGATCAGCGCCTGCTGCCCTCCGGCCTCGATGGCGACGAACCAGCCCTTTGCCGCCAGCGCGGCGAGCGACTGGCGGGCGTAGGCGTAATCGGCCGCGACCGCGGCGGACTGAGCCACGGCGGCGGCCTCGGCGTAGCGGATGCGGCCCCAGACGTCGAGCTCGAGCCCGGCATTGAGGAACACCGCGTTGAGCCCGCCGCCGCTGCCGGACTTGCCGCTGTAGACGCCGGCCACGCCCACCGTCGGATAGAGCGCGCCGCTGGCGACGTCGACGTAGCCTGCGGCCTGCTCGACACGTGCCGCGGCCACCTGCAGGTCGGCGTTGTACGCTAGCGCCTCGGCGACCAGCGCGGACAGCGCGGGATCGTTGAACGACTTGAGCCAGCCGTCGGCGAGCGCGCCTGCCGCACGGTAATCGGCCTTCCACGCCGCCGGCACCGTGGTGTGCGGCAGCGCCTGCTGCTGCAACTCGGCGGTGGTGGGCGGCGGGTTGATCGCGCAGCCCGCCACCGTGGCGGCCAGCGCGGCCGCGAGCACGCTTCGAACGTGGGAACCGGCGGCCATCAGTGCAGCTTCAGCACCAGGTAATCCATGATCGAGTTGATGCGCAGGATCACCATCCGCAGGATGTGGATCGCGTGCGCGTGCTCGGTGTAGATCGCGCCTGCGCCCACCGCACCGGCGGGGAGGAAGAGCTCGCGGTCACGATCGGCGACCAGGAGCTTCACCGGGAACCGGCCCGGCACCTGCGGAAACGCGCCGGTCTGGGGCAGCATGCCCGACTGCTGCACCTGCCCCTGGCTCTGCGCCCAGACGATGGAGTCGACCGATGCCTTGATCACGCGCCCCGGGTAATTGTGCAGCGTGAACTCCGCCGGGTTGCCCGGCTCGACCAGCGGCAGCTCGTTCTGCGCGTAGAGCGCGATGACCTGGTACTCCTCTTCGACGAAGCTCATCGCGGGTGAGAGCGGCATCGCGACCGTGTACGAGCCCGGCCGCAGCTGCACGTTGATCGCATAGCCGCTGGTCGGCGCAAAGACGGCGGTCTGGTCGAGGTTCCACTGCGCGTTGGCGAGGTCGGCGCGGCTCTGGTCGACCTGCGCCTTGGCGGTGGCCAGCTGCGCCCGCGCCGCGGCGACCGACGCCTGCTCGCCGTTCACCTTGCCCGACAGCTTCTGGAATACCTGCGCCTCGTTCGCGATTGCCGTCGCGACCTGGCCTTCGAGTTCGGTGACGTTGGCTTCGGCCTGTTCCAGCGCGAATCGATCGCCGGCGCCCGTTGCCACCAGCTCCCGGTTCTGCCGCACGCGCAGCCGCGCGAGGTCGAGTTTCGGACGCAGTGCGCCGACCTGTCCGCTGGCGGACTTGAGCTGCTCTTCCAGTTGCCGGGCGCCGGCCGAGGCATCCACCAGGCCCGCGCCGGCCTGCGCGAGCTTCGCTTCGTCCGCGGCGAGCTTCGCCTTGGCGACGTTGACGTCGTTCTGGTACGGGGTCGGGTCGATGCGGAACAGCAGCTCGCCCTTCCTGACCAGTCGATTGGGTTCGACCGGCACCTCGATCACCCGCCCCCGCACCTGCGGGATCACCTGCACGACGTACTTGATGACCCGCACGTCGGACGACGACGGTGCGACCACGTTGAGCGTCAGGATCAGCGCGGTGAGCGCGACGATCGGGATGACCACGACGGTGACCTGCGACGTGGTGTTCCACGGCAGCCACTTGAACTTGATGAAGATCAGCCAGGCCCTGGGGTGCCGCCGGGGTCGCCGGGGTCGCCGCGGCCAGGTCGCCGTGCAGTCGCTTGAGTTGCGGGGTCAGCGCCCCTTTGGCCGCCATCGCGTCGAGTTCCGAGCGCAGGTGCGCGAGCTCGTGCTCAAGCAGCTGCCCGGCCTGCGCCTTCTCGCCCATCTCGCGGTAGTAGTCCTCGTGCCGATCGGTGCCGTATGCGAGCTTGTAGCTGACCGGCCTCACGTACGCCCACAGCCAGGCGATCGGCCACAGCAATCCGCCGAACACCAGCGACAGCAGGCACAGCACCTGGATGGCGTCGCGCTGCGGATGGTGGCGCTTGTGGGCGATCTTCTCCGGCAGCACGTGCACCATCCAGAACAGCACGATCGCGCCGATCGGCACGAAGATGATGACGAACCAGGCGAGGTACATCGCCGCCTTGTCCATCATCTCCGGCGGCAGGAACGACGCGTGCGCCGCGGGCGCGAGCGCCGCCCCGGCAGCGCCGAGCAGCGCAGCGGCAGCGAATTTCGTCCACGCCGCTCCCGGGGCGCCGCGACCAGCGCCTCGCCGGAGCAAACCCGGTCGACAGCGCCGCGCCCGATACCGCGCCGCAACAAGATCGATGATGCCATGCTTTGGATGCGGCTTCCATGCGCTGCACCGGCGCGCTCAGGATGTCTCAGGCTACCGGATAGGGCTCGAACCGGACCGATTCGACGGCGCTGCCGAGCATCACGATGGTCCCCAGCCGTCGGTGCTGGCCGTCCTCGGAGAACTCGAAACCGTAGGACCGGCGCCAGGCCGCGTGCCCGTCCGCATCGCGGGCGAGCCGCAGCGTCGCCCCCTGGACGGTGAAGTCGAGGAACTGCAGCCCTTGCCGTTCGCAGGCACCGCGGGCGATGCCGATGGCCGTCTCGCGCACGCGCATCGCGTCGTAGGCGAACCAGGCGAGCAGCAGCGGGATCAGCAGCAGGGCGTATTCGAGCATCGGTCGAAGGCGGCGGACGCAGCGCGGCCGGGTGACACGGCCCA
>JALORV010000408.1 GCA_025458735.1 Burkholderiaceae bacterium
GGGGTACTGTACGACGTCGATCTGGCGGAGGAGGCGTGATGGCGAATCCGGTCTGGGAGTGGTGGCGGCTGCTGGGCAGTGCCGGCGAGATCGGCTGGAACGCGCCGCAGGTGATCCAGCAGCGGACGATGCGCATGCTCGACAGTGCCGCCGGTCGCCGTAACGGCAGACGCGCACGCGCCGCCGACCAGCGCGAGTTCACACGCATGTTCAGCGAAAAGCTGGCGGCCGGGCAGCAGGCGCAGTGGGCAGCCTGGCACGCATCGCTGCGCCTGCAGCAGAACTGGCTGCAGTCCTGGCTTGGCCTGCTGGCGGCACCGACTCCGGGCCGACTGAAGTCGGCGGGCAGGCGCACGGCGCGCGATGCCACCCGCGTCGCCCGGCAGGCGCTGGCGCCGGTCCACCGGCGCGTTCGCTCGAACGCGCGGCGCCTGCGCAAAGCCCCATGACCGCGGACCCGACCGACAACCCGGTTCAACGATGACGACGCTCACGGAACTGCTGCGCCAGATCAGTCCGGCCGATGCGCTCGCACTCGCCTGGTTCGTCGTCGGCTGGTGGGGCTACGCCGCGTTCGCGCGGCGGCGCGCGGCCGAGGGCGGTTCGCTGCTCGCCACCACCAACCGCTACCGGCGGCAGTGGATGGTGCAGACCACGGCCCGCGACAACCGGGTGATCGACGGCGTGGTCGTGCAGAACCTGTCGACCAGCCCGTCGTTCTTCGCCTCGACCACCATCCTGATCGTCGGCGGCCTGCTGGCGCTGCTCGGCGCGACCGAGGAGGCGGCCAAGATCGTCAAGGAGATCCCGTTCGCGGCACGCACTTCGGCCCTGGTGTTCGACCTGAAGCTGGCGGTGCTGGCCGCGGTGTTCGTCTACGCCTTCTTCCGTTTCACCTGGTCGATGCGGCAGTACACCTTCGGCGCGCTGCTGATCGCTTCTGCACCCGACGCGAGCGAGTTCGCCAGCGGCGCAGCGTCGCGCGAGGAGTTCGCCGACCGCGCCGGGCGCGTCGTCGGTCTCGCGGCTGAAACCTTCAACGATGGCCTGCGCGCCTACTACATGGCCTTCGCAGTGATCCTCTGGTTTTTCGCGCCGATCGCCTTCGCCTGTGGCACGGCCGGCATCATCTACCTGCTGTATCAGCGCGAGTTCCGCTCCGAGGTGCTCGACGTGCTGCGCAGCTAGCCCGTGCTGCCTGCGCGTCCGCCCTCCTGACTCCCCGCCCGATGACTCTCCATTACGCGATTCGCCCCGCCGACCCTGCCGGCCATCTGTTTCACGTCGTCTGTCGCGTCGAACGGCCCGACCCGCAGGGACAGCTCTTCATGCTGCCGGCATGGATTCCCGGCAGCTACATGATCCGCGAGTTCGCACGCAACATCGTGCGCGTCAGTGCCCTGAGCGGCGACCGCCGGGTGCGGATCGAAAAGCTCGACAAGCACACCTGGCGCGCGGCACCGGTGGCAGGGCCGCTCGAGGTCGCCTGCGAGGTCTATGCGTGGGATCTGTCGGTGCGCGCCGCGCATCTGGACGCGTCGCATGGATTCTTCAACGGCAGCAGCGTGTTCCTGCTGCCGATCGGCCAGGAACACGAGCGCTGCCGGGTCGACATCCTGCCGCCGGCCGGCGCGGCCTATGCGGGCTGGCGCGTCGCCACCGGCCTGGCGCCCGCGCGCGGCACGCGCCGCGGCCACTTCGGCACCTACCTTGCTGCCGATTACGATGAACTGATCGACAGCCCGGTCGAGATGGGCAGCTTCGCCCTTGGTCGATTCGACGTGCACGGCGTGCCCCACGAGATCGCCGTCACCGGTCGCGTTCCGCAGCTCGACCTGTCGCGCCTGACAGCCGACCTCGCCCGCATCTGCACGGCGCAGGTGCGCCTGTTCGAGCCGCGCTCGCTGGCCGCGCCCTTCCGCCGCTACACCTTCCTGACCTACGCCGTGGGCGAAGGCTACGGCGGCCTCGAGCATCGCAATTCGACCGCCCTGCTGTGCCGGCGCGACGACCTGCCCTTCGCCGGCATGAAGGACGCCACCGAGGGCTACCGCACCTTCCTCGGGCTGGCGAGCCACGAGTACTTCCACAGCTGGAACGTCAAGCGCATCAAGCCGGCAGCCTTCGTGCCCTACGACCTGACGCGGGAGAACCACACGCGCCTGCTGTGGGCCTTCGAGGGCTTCACTTCCTACTACGACGACCTGATGCTGGCGCGCGCCGGGCTGCTGACCGCAGCGCAGTACCTCCGCCAGGACGAGAACGCGCCCAACAGCCTCGTCAGCTATTACCAGAAGGGCGCGCTGGTGGCGCTCGCGCTGGACCTGACGATCCGCGCCGAAACCGCCGGCCGCCGCTCGCTCGACGACGTGATGCGGCTGCTGTGGCGTACCTGTCGCGATGCCGGCGCCGACTATGCCGGCGTCGACGAGGACGGCGTGCTGTCCGCCGCCGAGCAGGCGAGCGGCCTGCCGCTGGCGCGCCTGCTGCGCGAGTGGACCGAAGGCACGCGCGATCCGGACTTCGAGCGGCTGTTCGCGCCCTTCGGAATCACCGTCGAACGGCGCGCCGCACTCGACAAGCCGCACTTCGCGCTGCTCGGCTGCACGCTTGCCGCCGGCGCCGATGCGCGCATCGCACATGTGTACGACGGCACCCCGGCGCGCGCGGCGGGCCTGTCCGGTGGCGACCAGCTGATCGCGCTCGACGGCCTGCGCGTCAGTACCGAAAGCCTCGACCGGCAGCTGCTGCGCTACCGCCCCGGCGACACGGTTGAACTGCATGCCTTCCGGCGCGACGAACTGCTGAGCCTGCGCGCCACGCTGGGTCGAACGCCGCCGCCGAAGTTCGAGCTCAAGGTCGATGCACGCGCGGCGCGCCGCGCCGTCACCCTGCGGCAGCGCTGGCTGGTCGGTTAGCCGCCGGTTCGGGACTCCCCGCGACCAGCAGGGCTTCCAGCCGACGCCGCAGCAGTCGACGCGCGGGTTCCTGCGGCGCGCATTCGATGGCTGCATGCAATGCCTCGGCGGCGGCATCCTGTCGCTGCAGTTGCGCCAGCCACAGCGCTCGTGCCGCGAGCCCGTAGGCGCGGGACCCGGCCGGCAACTCGTCGACCAGCGCATCGACCGCCGTCAGACCTGCGGCCGCTCCGTGCGCGTGGCCGAGTGCGATTGCCCGCGCCAGCCGCGTGGGAGCACCGCGATCCACGCGCTCCAGCGCTTCGTAGTGAGCCAGAATCTGGTCCCAGCGCGTGGCGGCGAACTCAGGGGACATGGAGTGCTCTGCGGCGATGCCTGCGCGCAGATGCCAGGCCGACAGCCGCTCGGCTCGCTGCGCCCGTTGCAGATGCGCCAGGCCAGCGGCGATCATCGACGCGTCCCAGCCGCTGCGGTCCTGCTCGACCAGCAGCAGCCAGTCTCCCTCGGCGTCGATGCGGCCAGCCAGACGCGCGCCGTGCAGCAGCAGCATCGCCGCCAGCGCATCGGCATCCGCGTGCGCGGTCGCGGGGTGTGCGGCCACCGAGCGCGCCAGCCGAATCGCTTCCAGGCAGAGATCCGGCCGCTGCCCCACCGGTCCGCCACTGGCAGCGTAGCCCTCGTTGAACAGCAGGTGAATGGCGTGCAAGGCAGCTTCGCGCCGCTCTGCCAGTTCGAGTCCGCTCGGCAGTGCAATCGGCGTGCCCCGGGCGGCGAGTGTGCGACGCGCGCGCGCCAGCCGCTGCGCCAGCGCCGCCTCGTCCGTCAGCAGGCCGGCCGCGATCTCGCGCAGCGAGAAGCCACAGACGACCTTCAGTGCCAGCGCGACCTGCGACGCCAGCGGCAATCC
>JALORV010000409.1 GCA_025458735.1 Burkholderiaceae bacterium
GCGGGTTAACCAGCACACCCGGTCACATTCGTGTCAACCTTTCGGCCGGCTGCACGTTAGCCATCGCGGAGCCTGGGATCCCCGCAGGGGCCGACCCACCCGCTCTCATCTCTGACAACCGTTCCAGGAACTTTCGACATGAACAAACTGTTTGCTGCCCTGATCGCCGCCGCTTTTGCCGCCGGCACCGCCGTCGCTGCCGACGCCAAGAAGGACGACAAGGCTGCCCCGGCCGCCAAGCCCGCCGCTGCCGCTCCGGCCGCTGCTCCGGCTGCTGCCCCGGCCGCCGCCCCGGCGAAGAAGGACGAGAAGGCTGCCCCGGCCGCCAAGAAGGACGAGAAGAAGGAAGCCGCTCCCGCGGCGAAGAAGTAAGCGCTTCGCGCTTACCGATCAAAGGGCAGGCCTCGGCCTGCCCTTTTTCATTCGGGCTGCAGTTTCTCGACGATCGCAGCCACTGACAGCGCCGGCTCGGACCGGCGAAGCAGCACCCGCTTGTCGCGCGCGGACTCGCCGCTGCCGATGCTCAGCAGCGCCCGGCGAACGCCCAGACGCCGCGCAAGCAGCTCGATCAACTGCTGGTTGGCGCGCCCGTCGACCGGCGGTGCCGCGATGGCGAGTTTCAGCCGCCCGCCGTGCTCGCCAACCACGCGCGAAGCCCGCGCGCCCGGCTGCACGTGCACGAGCAGGCAGAAGTCCGGCCCGTCGACCATCAGCCAGGGCGGCGCAGTCGGCATGACAGAATCACGCTTTGCCTTCATCCCGGTGGCCGCGCCGCCGCGCCCTGACTCCCCGTGAAACCGTCCAACGATACCCTGCTGCGCGCGCTGCTGCGTCAGCCGACCGACACCACGCCGGTGTGGCTGATGCGCCAGGCCGGCCGCTACATGGCCGAGTACAACGCCACGCGCAAGCGCGCCGGCAGCTTCCTCAAGCTCGCGCAATCGCCGGCGCTCGCCACCGAGGTCACGCTGCAGCCGGTCGACCGTTTCCCCCTGGACGCGGCGATCCTGTTCTCGGACATCCTGACCGTGCCCGATGCGATGGGGCTGGGTCTGTACTTTGCCGAGGGCGAGGGACCGAAGTTCGAACGCCCCGTGCGCACCGAGGCCGATGTCGCGAAGCTCGCCGCCCCGGACCCCGAACTCGCACTCGGCTATGTGATGGATGCGGTGCGCGAGATCCGCAAGGCGCTCGCCAACCGCATTCCGCTGATCGGATTTTCCGGCAGCCCGTATACGCTGGCCTGCTACATGGTCGAAGGCGGCGGCTCCGACGACTTCCGCCAGATCAAGTCCATGCTGTATGCGCGCCCCGATCTGCTGCACCGGATCCTGCGCGTCAACGCGCGCGCCGTGGCCGACTACCTGAACGCGCAGATCGCCGCCGGCGCGCAGGCCGTGATGATCTTCGACACCTGGGGCGGCTCGCTCGGCGACCGCGCCTACCGCGAGTTCTCGCTCGCCTACATGAAAGAGGTCGTCGCGCAGCTGACGCGCGAAGCCGGTGGCGAGCGCGTGCCCTGCATCGTCTTCACCAAGGGCGGCGGACTGTGGCTCGAGTCGATTGCAGAGATCGGCTGCGATGCGATCGGACTCGACTGGACCGTCGACCTCGGCGCGGCGCGGCGGCGCATCGATGACCGCTGCGCGTTGCAGGGCAATCTCGATCCGATGGCGCTGTTCGCGCCGGCCGAGCAGATTCGCGCCGAAGTGCGTGCCGTGCTCGACTCCTTCGGCAAGCCACGCCGTTCCGATGGCGGCTACGGCGGCCATGTGTTCAATCTGGGCCATGGCATCTCGCAGTTCACGCCCCCGGATAGCGTGGCGGAACTGGTCGATGAAGTGCATCGATACAGCCGGTCCTTGCGGACGTAAGTGGTCACTGCGGAAGCGACACTTTTTGCGTGCCTCGCTTGACTTATTCACAAAACGTCGCTCAGCCAGATTTCATGCGGCTTCGCGGGCGAGATGGCCGCAGAACGCAAGGGGATTCGATGCAAGTCATTGAATTCATTGAATGTTGACATTGCGGTGACAGTGGCCGTAGCGAGATGGGCTCAATTCCCACGAGGGGTTGCGTCCGCTTCCCACCGCTTTTCCACAAAGTTGTCCACAGGACCTGGGGCGCAAATTCGTTAGGCGTTGCAAATCATGGAGTTAACGCGGCCAGTTCAAGTTTGATCTAAGGAAGTGCCGAAGCCGGCCGTATGAACGCCCCGCGCTACCTGCAGGTTCTGGTCGACCTGCCCGGCTCAAGCCGGTCGCGCCGGTGCTGGACGACATCGCGCCACTGTCGGCGCACTGGCTCGCGCTGACGCGCTTCGCGGCCGAGTACTACCAGCATGGCTGGGGTGAAGTTGCGCTGCCGGCGCTGCCGCCCGCGCTGCGCCAACTGCCGGGCCCGCGCTACGCGCAGGCGCTGGCGCGACTGCGGACGCGTCGGCTGGCGCGCACCCGTTCGCCGGCGCCGGGCGCCCGTCCGACGCTGACGGCTGAGCAGGCAGCGGTGGTCGGCGAACTGGGGACGGTCGCGCGCTTCGAGCCGACGCTGCTGCATGGCGTCACCGGCAGCGGCAAGACCGAGGTCTACCTGACGCTCATCGAGCGTGTGCTGAGCGGAAACGCCGGCGCGCAGGCGCTGCTGCTGGTGCCGGAGATCAACCTGACGCCGCAGCTCGAAGCCCAGGTGCGGGCCCGCTTTCCCGACGAAGGCGTGGTTGCCCTGCACAGCGGGCTCGCGGCCGGCGCGCGGGCCGCCGCATGGCTGGCCGCCCACGAGCAGCGCGCCCGCATCGTGATCGGCACGCGGCTGGCGGTGTTCGCGTCGCTGCCGCAGCTGGCCCTGATCGTCGTCGACGAGGAGCACGACCCGTCGTACAAGGCCGGCGAAGGCGTGCGCTACTCGGCGCGCGACCTGGCGGTCAAGCGCGCCAGCATGCTCG
>JALORV010000410.1 GCA_025458735.1 Burkholderiaceae bacterium
AGATTGCACACCGAGGCGGTAAACGCCGGGAACGGATGCAGCGGCTCGCCGAAGCGGTCCAGCGACAGCGGCTGCACGTGATACTCGACGTTCGGCCGCGCCTGCGCTTCGCTCGAACGGGCAAAGGCGCCGAGCTGGCTCGGGCTCATCGTCAGCGGCCCGCGCCGTGTCAGCAGGTACTGCAACGCCATGCCGGCCTTGGCCAGCGGGCTGGCCGCCAGCGTATTGAGCGTGCGCACACCCTGCACCTTGAAGGCCATGCGCAGCTGCAGGTGGTCCTGGAGGTTGGCGCCGACGCCGGTCAGCGCATGCCGCACCGGGATTCCCAGCGACTGAAGCAGTGCCGCCGGCCCGACGCCCGAGACCTGCAGCAACTGCGGGGTCGCCACCGCGCCCGCGGCGAGAATGACCTCGCCGCGCGCCGCGACCGTGGTTGGCACGCCATCGCGCAGCAGCTCGACGCCGCGACAGCGCCCCGATTCGATGACGAGCCGCGTCACCTGTGCACCGGTGAACACCGCCAGGTTGGGTCGCCCGCGTACCGGATGCAGAAAGCCACGCGCCGCGTTCCAGCGCTCGCCGCGGCGCTGGTTGACGTCGAAGTAGCCACAACCGAAGTTGTCGCCGCGGTTGAAGTCGTCGCTCGGCGGGATGCCCTGCTCCGCGGCGGCGGCGCGGAAGGCATCGAGAATCTCCCACGACACGCGCGGCTTCTCGACACGCTCCTCGTGACGCATGAACAGCGGCAGCACATCGTCCCAGCCCCAGCCCGGATTCGCACCGTAGCCGTCGCCCGAGCGCCAGCCCTCGTAGTCCTCGCGCTGGCCGCGCATGTAGATCATGCCGTTGATCGACGAGCAGCCGCCGAGCACCTTGCCGCGCGGATAGCGGATCGCGCGACCGCCGAGTCCGCGCTCCGGCTCCGTGGACAAGCACCAGTCGGTGCGCGGATTGCCGATGCAATACAGATAGCCGACCGGGATGCGGATCCAGCGGTAGTCGTCGCTGCCGCCGGCTTCCAGCAGCGCGACCCGGCAACCGGGATCGGCCGACAGCCGGTTCGCCAGCAGGCAGCCGGCCGTGCCGGCGCCGACGATGACGACATCGAATTCGCCCAGCATTGCTGGCCCGGGAGTCATGCTGCGGACGTCTTTCCCTATAATCCTGCAAACGCGGCTGCCGAGATCGGAACCCGATCACCAGCGCCGCGTTTTTTCTTTACGCCACGCCAATTCATGGAGCGCGCGCCCATGTCGCACCTGATGAACACCTACAACCGCCTGCCGGTCGCCTTCACGCACGGCCGCGGCGCGTGGCTGACCGACGAGCAGGGCAAAGAATATCTCGACGCGCTGGCCGGCATCGCGGTCAATGGCCTCGGCCATGCGCACCCGAAACTGGTCGCCGCGCTGACCGACCAGATCGGACGACTGATCCACACCTCGAACATCTACACGGTCCGCGAGCAGGAACGGCTTGCGGACCGCCTGTGCGAGCTCTCGGGCCTGCAGGAAGTTTTCTTCGGCAACTCGGGCTCGGAAGCCAACGAAGGCGCGCTGAAGCTGGTGCGCCTGTACGGACACAAGAACGGCGAGCCGGCCGCACAGACGATCGTCATGGAGCGCGCCTGGCACGGGCGCACGCTCGCCACGCTCGCCGCGACCGGCAGCGAGAAGGCGCGCAAGGGCTTCGATCCGCTGCCGAGCGGCTTCATCCGCGTGCCGTACAACGACCTCGCCGCGGTCGAGCGCGCCGCGGCTGCCGATCCCCGTGTGCGCGCGGTCTGGATCGAAGTGCTGCAGGGCGAAGGCGGCATCCAGGTCGCCGACCTTGACTACGTGCGCGGACTGCGCCGCCTGTGCGACGAGCGCGGCTGGCTGCTGATGATCGACGAGGTGCAAAGTGGCATCGGCCGCACCGGCAAGTGGTTCGCGCACCAATGGGCCGGCATCCGCCCGGACGTGATCACGCTCGCCAAGGGGCTGGGCTCGGGCGTGCCGATCGGCGCACTGCTCGCCGGTGGCCGCGCCGCCGGCGTGTTCGGCCCCGGCCAGCACGGCACGACCTTCGGCGGCGGCCCGCTCGCGATGCGCGCCGGCCTCGATACGCTGGCGATCATCGAGTCCGAGGGCCTGATGGCGAATGCCGTCGCGCAGGGCGAGCGCCTGCGCGCCGGCCTGAAGCGCGAGCTGGCGGGCCTGTCCGGCGTGAAGGACGTCCGCGGCATGGGCCTGATGTGCGGCGTCGAACTCGATCGGCCGTGCAGCGATCTCGTCAAGCAGGCGCTGGCCGCGGGGCTGCTGATCAACGTCACGCAGGACACCGTGATCCGGCTGCTGCCGCCGCTCGTCGTGTCGGCGGCCGAGGTCGACCAGATCGTCGAGCGGCTCGCGCCGGTGATCCGCGCGTTCCTGTCGCCGGCGGCGCGCGCCGCCTGAAGTGATGCCCCCCCCGTTCACTTCGTTCGCTGGTCCACGGTTTGGCTGGCAGGCCAAACCGCTGCGCGAGGCGCTTGACAGGCCGCAGGGCCTGTCGCGCGTCCACGCGCAGCCCCACGGGGGCGCCCAGTCGGCCTGGGAGCGGCGCGGCGCCGACTGAAGCCATGGCCGACGCGATTCGCCACTTCCTGCAGCTCGCCGACTTCTCGCGCGCCGAGCTGGAGTGGGTGTTCGAGCGCACGCGCGTCATCAAGGAGCGCTTCAAGCGCTACGAGTTCTACCAGCCGCTGCGGGACCGCACGCTGGCGATGGTGTTCGAGAAGGCCTCGACGCGCACCCGCGTGTCGTTCGAGGCCGGCATGTACCAGATGGGCGGCTCGGTCATTCACATCACCACCGGCGATTCGCAGCTCGGCCGCGCCGAGCCGATCGAGGACACCGCGCGCGTCATCTCGCGCATGGTCGACCT
>JALORV010000411.1 GCA_025458735.1 Burkholderiaceae bacterium
TCCGCCGCAGACTTTCTGCGTACGCCGCTGTTCTCGCGCGGCGCCAAGCTGCGTCTGTTTGCCGAGCCACTGATCCGGCGCGCGCCGGCCGACTCCGACGAGTCAGTCGCGGAGTTCGTGCGCCGCCGGCTGGGTCCGGAGTTGCTGGAGGTTGCGGTGGAGCCCTTCGTCTCCGGCATTTACGCCGGCAGCCCGGAGCAGCTTTCGGTCGCGGCGACCTTTCCGCGTCTGCACGAGCTGGAGCAACGCTACGGCAGCGTGGCGCTCGGCGCGGCCCTGCAGGCAGGCCGCCGCCGGGATCATGCCGCCCCGCGGCAGCGGCGCGCGGGCAGTTTTTCCTTTCGCGACGGCATGCAGACGCTGACCGACGCGCTGGCGGCGTCGGTGGCCGACGTGCTGACCGGCGTCCCGGTGACGCGACTGGCACGCTGCGCGGCGGGCTACCGGCTGGAGTTCGCGCGTGGCACGCAGCACGGTGCGGTGGAGGCGCGGGCGGTGGTGCTGGCCGTGCCCGCCGACGAAGCGGGCCGGCTGGTGCGGCCCCTCGCGCCGGCGGCCGCCGCGGAGCTGATGGCCGTGGACTACGCGCCGATGGCAGTCGTGGTCACGGCCTACGAGCGCGCTGACATCGAACACGAGCTCGACGGCTTCGGCTTCCTGGTGCCGCGCCGGGAGAAGGCGGCCATGCTCGGGACGCTGTTTTCCAGCACGATGTTCGAACACCGCGCCGACGCATCGACGGCGCTGCTCACCTCGTTCGTCGGCGGACGGCGCCAGCCGGAGAAGCTTGCGCTGAGCGACGCCGAGCTGCTGCGCGAAGTCTCGGGCTCGCTGACGCAGCTGCTGGGCGCGCGCGCGGCACCCCGCCTGGTCGCGATCACGCGCTGGCCACGCGCGATTCCCCAGTACACGCGGGGTCATCTCGGCCGTGCAGCGCAACTGTCTGCCGCCGAGCAGGACAACCCGGGGCTGCACTTCTGCGCCAGCTATCGCGGGGGAGTGTCGTTGTCCGACTGTGCTGCCAGCGGTGAGCGGGCGGCGACCCGCGTGCTTGCGCAGCTCGACGAGCCGGGTGCGCGACCCGACTGAGTGTCGCGGCCGGTGTCCCGCGGGGTGTCTCGGTCCCTTGCGGGTCGCCAAACAAGCGAGGAAACATCGTCGCAGCGCCATGGCCGTGGCAGAATCGGGCTCGGAAGTCGCGCCCCGCGAGTCCGGCCTCGGGGCGCCGAAACCGCGAGGTCCCGCTGAGTTCGACCGTCATTCCTTTACGGCAGTCCGCCGTCGAGCGCTCGCTCAAGCAGGCGAGCTTCGACACCGCCGGCGTGCCGCTGCTTGCCGTCAGTCATAGTGGTCAGATCCTCGCCATCAATGCCGAGGCGATGGCGCTTGCCGGCGGTGAGTCCGCGGTCGGCCGCAGCGTTGCCGAACTGCTCGGTTTTCTCAGTCATCGGGCTTTTGCGCGGCGCTGGCAGCGGCTGTGGTCGCGGGTGACCGCGGACGGCCGCTGCGAGTTTGAAGCCAAGCTGCCCCTGCGAACCGGCGCGCGCTTGAGTGCGCGCTTTGTCGTGCGGCTGTTTCGCTTCGACCAGGACGACTATGCGTCGATCTCGATCATCGATACGTCCGGCGAGCGCGCCCTGCAGCGCAGGATGCGGGGTGTCGAGGCGCGCGGACGCGCGTTGGCGCAGCACCAGAACGAACTGACTGTCGTGCTCAATGCCGACCGGCGCGTGATCTACGCCAGCGCTGCGCTCGAGCCCATCACCGGCGAGCACGAGGCCGACATCATGGGCTCGCCGTTCGAGTTCATCCTCGATCAGCCGTCCCGCATCGAGTTCAGGCGCGCCGTCGACCGCCTGTTGCGGGAACCGGCGGGCGACCGGCAGCCGACCTCGCTGCACCTGCGCACGCGCGCTGCAATGGCCGGCAATGGCCGCAGCCTCTCGTGCGTGCTGGCCAACCGGCTCGAGGACGCGAATGTGCGCGGCCTGGTGCTGACGGCGCGGGACCTTGGCCCGGCCGAACGCGCGCAGGCGCGCAGGCTGCGCTTCCGCGAGCGGCTGCTCGAGCTGGCGATCCAGCCGAAGTCCGATTTCACCCAGACGCTGGCCACCGTGCTGCGCTCGACCGCCGAAGTGCTCGACGTCAGCACGGCGAGCTTCTGGCGACTGTCGCGCGAGCCGGATGCGCTGCGCTGCGAAGCGCTGTTCGATCGCACCGCCGATCGTCCCGATCCTGGTCGAAGGCGCCGTGGCCGGCGTGCTCTGCCTGCAGCATCGGGAGACGCGCTTCTGGGACGAGGACGACGTCGGTTTCGGCAACACCACCGGATTGATGCTGGCGCTGTCGATGGAGGCGGCGCAACGCCAGGAGGCCGAGACCCGCATCGAACATCTCGCCTGGTACGACGCCCTGACCGGGTTGCCCAACCGCAATCTGCTGCGCGAGACGATGCGCGACCTGATCATGACGGCGTCGAATCGCAAGCGCCGCATGGCGGCGATGCTGATCGACCTGGACCGCTTCAAGGACGTCAACGACACGCTTGGACATCTGGTCGGCGACGCGCTGATCAAGTCGGCCGCCGAAGTGCTGCGGGAGACGGTCGGCGAGGACGGCACGGTGGCGCGGCTGGGCGGCGACGAGTTCGTCGTGCTGGTCAGCGAGTTCGTGCACCGGCAGGAAGTCGCTTTGCTGGCTGCGCGCATTGCCCAGGCGCTGCATCGCACCGACCTGGTCCCGAACATCGACACGCAGGTCTCGGCATCGATCGGCGTGGCGCTGTTCCCGGAGCATGGACGCGACATGAGCACACTGCTCAAGAACGCCGATGCTGCGATGTACCAGGCCAAGCGCGACGGCCGCAACCAGTTCAGTTTCTTCAACCCGATCCGGTATGAACGCGCGGCGCGCGAGGTCCAGCTCGGCATCGAGCTGGTCAAGGCGGTGCAGAGCGACAACCCCCAGTTCATCTGCGAGTACCAGCCGCAGATCGAGATGTCGAGCGGGCGCGTGGTCGGGCTCGAGGCGCTGATCCGATGGAATCATCCGGTGCACGGCATGCTGACGCCGGACCGCTTCATTGGCGTCGCCGAGGTGAGCGGCCTGTCCGAACGCATCACCCGCTGGGTGCTCAACGAGGTCTGCAGCCAGATCAACCGCTGGAAAATGGTCAAGCCCGACTTCGATGTGCCGGTCGCCGTCAACGTCGCCGGCCGTGAGATGGGCTCGACCGCGCTGCCGATTCTCGTGCGCAGCGCGCTGCTCAAGCATTCGATCGAGCCGCGCCTGATCGTGCTCGAGATCACCGAGCGCACGCTGGTCCGCGAGAGCGAGATCAACAACGATGTGCTCGCTGAGCTGGCCTCGCTTGGCGTCGGGCTGGTGCTCGATGACTTCGGCACCGGCTACTCGATGCTCGGCTACCTCAAGCGGATGCCCATCCACTCGCTGAAGATCGACCAGTCATTCATCGAAGGCATCCCGGCCGATCCGGACAGCCGGGCGATCGTGCACGCGATGCTCGCGGTGGCGCGGCACTTCCGCCTGAAGGTCGTGGCCGAGGGCGTCGAATCGCAGGACCAGGTCGACTACATGCGCGAAATCGGCTGCGAGTTTGCGCAGGGCTTTTTCTACTCGCGCGCCATTTCCGGCGAGACCATCCTCGACTATCTGGCCCGAGAAACGCCGGCCGGCTGATGCCCGCCGGCGGGTGCGACGTCTCACGGCGACCGCCGGGCCAGCGCCGCTAAACTCGTTGGCTACATCGAGGAGGCGGACATGGAATTCCAGAACATCCTGGTCGAGACGCGCGGTCGCGTGGGACTGGTCACGCTCAACCGGCCGAAGGCGCTCAATGCCCTGAACGATCATCTGATGGACGAGCTGGGGGCTGCGCTGCTCGGCTTCGATGGTGATGAAGGCATCGGTGCCATCGTGATCACCGGCAGCGAGCGGGCCTTCGCTGCAGGCGCCGACATCGGCGCGATGAAGGACTGGACCTACATGGACGTGTTCAAGTCCGAGTACATCTCGCGCAACTGGGAGACCCTCAGGCGAGTGCGCAAGCCGGTCATTGCAGCGGTCTCGGGTTTTGCATTGGGAGGCGGCTGCGAACTCGCGATGATGTGCGACTTCATCATTGCGTCCGAGTCGGCCCGGTTCGGCCAGCCGGAGATCAAGCTCGGCATCATTCCCGGCGCAGGCGGCACTCAGCGGCTTCCACGCGCAGTAGGGCGATCGCGGGCTATTCGTTGCCGGCGGTGATGATGGCGAAGGAGGCCATCAATCGTGCCTACGAGGCACCGCTCGCCGAGGGCATGCTGTACGAGCGGCGACTGTTCCACTCGCTGTTCGCCACCGACGACCAGAAAGAAGGCATGGCCGCCTTCGTCGAGAAGCGGGCGCCGAATTTCAGGCATTCATAGTGCTGCAACGCG
>JALORV010000029.1 GCA_025458735.1 Burkholderiaceae bacterium
CGCCATGCGCGTCTGCCATCCGGGTCCCGTTGCCTTCCAGCGCGCTAGCGTGTCTGGAGGCAGTCGCAGCGAAATGGCCAGACGTGCGTTACCGGACTTCGGTCGACCGCGCGGCTTGAGAAGCCGTGTCGCGGCGTTGTCACCAACGAGCCCCGGCAGCACGTCGCGAGCAGGCCGCGCACGCCCGAAGGTGGCATCGATCCACTCCGGATTCTCCCGCGTCGCTTTCGTTGCCTTAGGATTCCGCTTCATATCGCCTCACCTCACGCCGATTCGCTCTTCTCAGGCTGATTACGTGGATCTTCCCAGCCCGCGGCGTGAACACAAGTGCATGCAACCTCCCCGCAATGAACCCGAGCGCCTGGAATCGTGGTTCGCCATATTCCTTCCGTAGGTCCTCGGCGATCATCGCGGTATCCCACTCGAACTGCTCCGCGACCTCGAAGGAAATACCGCGGCTGGCGATATTCCGTTGGTTCTTCGCCGGATCGAAGCTGACGTCTGCCACTTAGTGTATATACGCTAATACGATGGCTCAAGATGTGGCCGCGATATCGCAGACCCTACACCGCGACATCCACGGACGATGCGCCCGCAGTTCACTCGTTGGCTGCGGCGATATGTGACGTGATTCGACAGAAGCGCCCGCTGTTGCGGCGAGCGCTCAGAGAGGATCGCCACGCTGTGGAGGTATCTGAGCACCTTCTCGTTGACAGGAAGTCGAGGAGCGTGTTCTCGCCCTGGTCGCGCGCCTCGGCGGCGGCTGACGATCGGAATTCGATGTAGAGCGTGTCGGTATCGTGGAAGCAGGCTATCTTCCGTGTACTTCACGATCAGATGACTACGAAACCGATGGCTGTGGTCGTTTGCCTGGAGAACTCGGGCTACGAGGAGGCTCTCGAGCGGCGAAAGCTGTATGCGCTGCTCCCGGATGCCGAGGCAAAGACCAGGGGTCTGCTGCGGGTGATCGACGAGTCCGGCGAGGACTACCTCTACCCGGCAGGGATGTTCTACAAGGTCGAGTTGCCCGTGGCGGTGCGGCGGGCTGTGTTCCGCGCTGCCTAGCCGATCTTCGCCGATTCGCTGATGGTTCGAGCCTGTTTCGGAGCTGAGCGGATCGCGAGCGCGTTGATTTCGTGGGCGTTGTTCGGCCGCTGAAGCGCGGCAATGTTTCTGCGCGCCACGACCCGCAAGAAGGACGGCAAGGTTCACCGCTATTTCTCGGTGGTGGAGAACCGCCGCGTGGCCGGTGGGCGCGTGGTGCAGCGCCATGTGCTGTATCTGGGCGAGATCAACTCCTCGCAAGAACTGGCTTGGCGGCGCTCGATCGAAGTGATCGAAGACGGCGTCGATGCGCCGCGCACCGTGGCGCTGTTTCCCGAGGATCGGATTGAGGGTCTGCTGCCCGACGCCTCGATCGTGACGGTGAAGCTTTCGGGAATGCGGCTGCGACGTCCGCGGCAGTGGGGCGCGTGCTGGCTGGCGCTGAGTCTTTGGCAGCAGCTGGGGCTGCATGAGTTCTTTGCCGCTCGACTGCCGCGCTCCCGTAAAGGCACGCGCTGGGACGGGGTGCTGTGCGTGCTGGTGACGTATCGGCTGATCAGCCCGGGCAGCGAGTGGCGGCTGCACCGGGAGTGGTTTGGGCGCACGGCGCTCGGCGATCTGCTCGGCGCGGATGCGGGCTGGGCCGATCCGCATGTGCTGTATCGGTGTCACGACCGGCTGCTCGAGCACAAGACGGCGCTGTTCAGTCACCTCACGCAGCGCTGGCGCGACCTGTTCAATGCCTCCTACGAGGTGCTGCTGTACGACCTGACCAGCACGTACTTCGAGTCCGATCCGCCGCTTGATGAGCAGGATAAGCGCCGTCACGGCTACTCGCGCGATCACCGTCCCGACTGCGTGCAGATCGTGATCGCGCTGATCGTGACGCCCGACGGGCTGCCGATCGCCTACGAAGTGCTGCCCGGCAACACCGGCGATGCCACGACGCTGCGCGCGTTCCTGGCGAAGATCGAGCATCAGTACGGCAAAGCCCAGCGCATCTGGTGCATGGACCGCGGCATCCCGACCGAGGCGGTGCTCGCCGAGATGCGCGCCAGCGACCCGCCGATCCAGTATCTGGTCGGCACGCCAAAGGGCCGGCTCAATCGGCTCGAAGCGGCGCTGCTGCTGAAGCCCTGGCGCGAGGCGCGAGAAGGCGTGAAGGTCAAGCTCCTGCCCGAAGACGGCGAGCTGTACGTCTACGCCGAGAGTCACGACCGCATTGCGAAAGAACGCTCGATGCGCCGGCGATTGCTGAAATGGCTGTGGGCGCGCCTGGCGCAGCTGCAGGCGATGACGCTGACCCGCGATGCGCTGCTGATGAAGCTCGGCAGTGCGCAGAGCAAGGCCCCCGCCGCCTGGCGCCTGATCGAGGTGCGGGTCGATGAGCAGAACGCCACGTTCACGTATCGCCTGAACCGCGCGAAGCTCAAGCAGGTCCGGCGTCGCGAGGGGCGCTACCTGCTGCGCACCAACTTGACCGAGACCGATCCGGTGAAGCTGTGGAACACCTACCTGCAACTGGTGCAGGTCGAAGCCGCGTTCCGCACGCTGAAGAGCGATCTGGCCATCCGCCCGATCTTCCATCAGCTCGAGTCACGGATAGAAGCGCACGTGTTCGTAGCGTTCCTTGCCTACTGTCTGTACATCACGCTGACTCGACAACTGGCAGCACATGCGCCGGGGCTCACCGCGCGCAGCGCGCTGGAGAAGTTCGCCGACGTGCAAATGGTCGATGTGCATCTGCCGACCACCGACGGGCGCGAGTTGATCCTGACCCGCTACAGCGAACCCGAGGCCGAACTGCGCCTGTTGCTCGAACGACTGCAGCTCGCCTTGCCCGTACAACCGAAGCCCCGAATCACCCGCGCCGAACTCTCCACCGCCACCGCCGTGTAGTGAAGACCTTCAGGCTCTGCCCACGCAGAATCAAGCACTTGCCTTCGACCAACGCTCGAATCGGCGAAGATCGGTTAGGGTCGATTGGAGTCCTAGCCGGCTTCGACAAGCGGACGTTCCGCGACAGGCGCTTGCAATTGCGACAGCTTTTATCGTGAGCGACCGACTGCGTCAGGCCTAGTTGGGTCAGGAGCTTAGTGGCCCGGATCCGACAGGTCTAATTGTCAAAGAGCAACGCTACGACAGTACGTGATCACGCGGAGTGTGGGCACGCGACATCGAATCGCCCGAAGGTCGTTTAGCGCAGTTCGCGCACGGCTCGCCAACACGGCGTGGGCACGAAATGGGCACAGGATGGGCACGGAATGGGCACAGATCCTGATATGAAAAAGGGCTTCCTTTCGGAAGCCCTTGATCTGATTGGTAGCGGGGGCAGGATTTGAACCTGCGACCTTCGGGTTATGAGCCCGACGAGCTGCCAGACTGCTCCACCCCGCAATCGCATGTTACACGGGCGCGGTCGCCGCCACAAGCACCCGGGCGCAAGCGGCAGCATGCGGTCAGGGCCCGTTTTCCGGACCCTGCCTGCCGCTCAGCCCCCGCCGCTGCAGGCGGTACCGGTGGTGCACATGCGCGTGCGCAACGAGACGTCTTCCTGCATCGACTTCTTGTTCTTCTCGATGCGCTGGAGGTCGGCCTGCGTGTAGCAGTACTCGGACGGGAAGCGCGTGCCGACCCTGGTCTGGCTGCGGCAGTAGACGGTCGACCCGCCGCGCGACTTCTTCTGGTAGCCCGAGGGCGCCTTGAACTCCTCTGCCGCTGCGGCGGGAGCCTCGGTGGCAACGGACGCCGGCCCCGCCGGCCCCGCGGGCACCGCGGGCACCGCGGGCACCGCGGCCGCGATTGGGGCCGCCTCGGACGCGGACGTCGCCCGGACCGTCGCAGCCTCGGCCTGCACCGCGGCCGGAGCTGCGGCCGGAGCTACGGCCGGCGCGGGCGCCGCAGCCGCCACCGGGCTGTGCTCGGCAGCGCCGGCCGGCAGGACGGCAAGGACGATCAGCAGCGGGAGGAAACGCATGACGGTGCGCCTCGGTGTCGATTCTGGGAGGGAAATGATGTCACGTTCGTCGGATGCACGCAGCCGCCCCACCGCGCCTGCCCGGCGCCTCAGGGCACCACCCGCGCGCACAGCGCGAGCAGCAGGCCCGGGTACATGCCGAGCAGCAGCAGCGCGAGTCCGTTCGCGCTCAGCACGAACCGGAACGAGCGGCTCGCCTCGATGGCGTCGCGCCGCAGTGGCTCGTCGAAGTACATGAGCTTGACGACGCGCAGGTAGTAGTAGGCGCCGATCACCGAGAACACCACGGCTGCGACCGCGAGCCACAGCAGGCCGGCGTCGAGCGCCGCCTGGATCACGGCCAGCTTCGCCCAGAAGCCCACGAACGGCGGCACGCCCGCCATGCTGAACATGATCATCAGCATCACGGCCGCAAACCACGGGCTGCGGGCGTTCAGGCCCCGGAAATCGTCGAGGCGGTCGGCCTCGAACCCGGCGCGCGACAGCAGCAGGATCATGCCGAAGCCGCCAACCGCCATGATCACGTAGGTGATCGTGTAGTACAGCGCCGCCTCATAGCCCTGGCTGGTGCCGGCCAGGATGCCCATGAGGATGAAGCCCACGTGCGAGATCGTGGAGTACGCGAGCATGCGCTTGAGGTTGCTCTGCGCGATCGCCACCACGTTGCCCAAGGCCATCGAGAGCAGCGCCACCACGACCAGCATGTCCTGCCAGCCGTCGTGCAGGCCCGCAAGCCCTTCGGCCAGCAGCCGGTAGGCGAGCGCGAACGAGGCGAGCTTCGGTGCGGAGCTCAGGAACAGGGTCACCGGCGTCGGGGCGCCGTGGTAGACGTCGGGCACCCACATGTGGAACGGCACGGCGCCGAACTTGAACGCGACCCCGACGATGATGAAGGCGAGGCCGAACAGCAGGCCGATCTGGTTAGGGCCGAGGGCCGCCACCGCCTCCCCCACCGGACCGAGCTGCAGCGACCCCGTCACGCCGTACACCATCGACATTCCGTAGAGCAGCGCGCCCGAGGCGATCGAACCGAGCACGAAGTACTTGACCGCGGCCTCGGCCGAGACGCCGGAGTCGCGGTTGTAGGCGACCAGCGCGTACATCGACAGCGAGAGGAGCTCGACGCCGAGGTACAGGGTGATCAGGCTGTTGGCCGACACCAGCACCATGATGCCGAGCAGCGCGAACAGCCCGAGAACGAAGAACTCGCCCTTGAGCAGCCGCCGCGCGTACAGGTACCCGTAGGAGTACAGGAACACGACCGCGACGGCGCCGTAGGCGACCACCTTGAGCAGGCTGCCGACCGGGTCCGCGACGTAGGTGCCGTGCCAGGCGACGGTACGCACCTCGACCCCGGTCCGCGCCGTTACCCATGCAGTCCCCGCGAGCGCCACCAGCGACAGCACGAATGTGACCACGCGGCGCGCGTCGTCGAGGAACAGGTCGACGAGCAGGATCACGCAGATCGCCGACAGCAGGAAGATCTCGGGTGCGGCGAGCAGGAGATCGAGGCGAGTGATGGTTGCGGGAGTCATGGTCCTAGAGCTTGGTCGCCAGGAGCTGCTGCACCAGCTGCTCGATCGTGGGTCGCATGACATCGAGCAGCGGCGCTGGCCACACGCCGAGCGCGAGCACCGCGACGGCCAGCACGCCGAGCACGAGGAACTCGCGCCCGTTCAGGTCCTCGAGGGCCGCCACGTGTTCGTTCCCCACCGGGCCGAACACCACGCGCTTGACGAGCCAGAGCGTGTACGCCGCGCCCAGCACCAGCGTCACCGCGGCGAGGAACGCGTACCAGAAGCTGGCACGGAAGCTCGCGAGGATCACGAGGAACTCGCCCACGAACCCGGAGGTGCCCGGCAGGCCCGCGTTCGCCATCGCGAACAGGACCATGAAGGCGCCGAACACGGGCATGGTGTTGATCACGCCGCCGTAGTCGGCGATCTGGCGGCTGTGCATGCGGTCGTAGAGCACTCCGATGCAGAAGAACAGCGCGCCCGAGATCAGGCCGTGCGACACCATCTGCACCATCGCCCCGTCCAGGCCCATGGCCGCGCCCTGCGCGCTGCCGGTGCGGCGGACGATCTCGAAAGCCGCGAAGGCGCCCAGCGTCACGAAGCCCATGTGCGCGATCGACGAGTAGGCGATCAGCTTCTTCATGTCCTGCTGCACGAGCGCCACGAGGCCGATGTAGACCACCGCGATCAGCGACAGCGCGATGATCAGCCAGTCGAGCTCGCGGCTCGCGTCGGGCGCGATGGGAAGGCTGAAGCGCAGGAAGCCGTAGCCGCCCATCTTCAGCATGATGGCCGCCAGGATCACCGAGCCGCCGGTGGGCGCCTCGACGTGCGCGTCCGGGAGCCAGGTGTGCACGGGCCACATCGGCACCTTGACCGCGAAGGCCACCAGGAACGCGGTGAACACCAGCACCTGCTCGCGCATCGACAGCGGCATGGCCTGCAGGTCGGCGATGGCGTAGCTGCCGCCCTGCAGGTACAGGTAGACGAGCGCCACCAGCATCAGCACCGAGCCGAGGAAGGTGTAGAGGAAGAACTTGAGCGTCGCGTACACGCGCCGCGGGCCGCCCCACACGCCGATGATCACGAACATCGGGATCAGCATTGCTTCCCACAGCACGTAGAAGAGCATCGCGTCGAGCGCCGCGAAGACGCCGATCATGAGCCCCTCGAGGATCAGGAAGGAGGCCAGGTACTGCGCCGGCCGCTTCTCGATCACGGTCCAGCCGGCGACCACCACCAGCGGCGTGATGAAGGCCGTGAGCACGATCAGCGGCAGCGAGATGCCGTCGACGCCGAGGTGGTACCAGGCGTTGAACGCGCCGATCCAGGGCTGGCGCTCGACGAACTGCATCGCGGCGACGGTCGGGTCGAAGTCGCGCCACAGCACGACGCTCAGCAGGAAGGTCGCGGTCGAGGCCGCGAGCGCGATCCAGCGGGCGGCCGGGGCGCTGCGGTCGCCGACCAGGAGCAGCAGCACGCCCGCCGCGATCGGCAGCCACATCAGCGCGCTCAGGAGGGGCCAGTCAGCGTACATGGATCAGTTTCGCCAGAGCAGCCACGCGAGCAGCGCCGACAGGCCGATGATCGTCGCGAAGGCATAGTGGTAGAGATAGCCGGTCTGCACGCCGCGGGCGACGTTCGCAAGCCAGCCGACCAGGCGCGCCGAGCCGTTTACCGCCGCGCCGTCGATCACCGCGACGTCGCCGCCGCGCCACAGCAGCCGGCCGATCGCGCAGCTGCCGCCGGCGATGACGCGCTCGTTGAAGGCGTCGAAGTAGTACTTGTTGTCGAGTAGCGTGTAGAGCGCCCCTGCCCGCTCCCGCAGCCGGCCCGGGATCTCCGGGCGCACGATGTAGAAGTACCACGCCAGGGCCACCCCCCCCGCGGCCAGCAAGAGGATCGGCGAACTGAGTCCGTGCATGACGAACCCAACCGGGCCATGGAACTCCTCGCCGAGCCGCGCCAGCACGTCGTGCGCGGGCGCGACGTGGATCGAGTTGCCGAAGTAGTCGCCGAACAGCACCGCCCCGACGGTCGGCCAGCCGATCGCGATCGAGGGAATCGCCAGCATCACGAGCGGCACGGTGACGACCCAGGGGCTCTCCCTGGGCGGCCCTCCGTGGCCGTGGCCGTGGTCCTCGTCCGGCTCGTGGCCGGCGTCGGCCTCGGTGTCGACGTGCGTGCCCTCGCCAATGCCGTGATGCGGCGCGGCGCTGGTCGAGAAGCGCTCCTTGCCGTGGAAGGTCATGAACACGAGGCGGAAAGTGTAGAACGCGGTGACGAACACCCCGATCAGGACGCACCAGTAGCCGTAGTGCGCGGCCGGCAGCGTCGACAGCTCCACCGCCTCGATGAGCGCGTCCTTCGAGAAGAAGCCGGAGAAGCCCGGGAAACCGATCAGCGCCAGCGCTCCGATCAGGCAGGTCCAGTACGTGACGGGCATGTACTTGCGCAGCCCGCCCATCCTGCGCATGTCCTGCTCGTGGTGCATCGCGATGATCACGGAACCCGCGGCGAGGAACAGCAGCGCCTTGAAGAAGGCGTGGGTCATCAGGTGGTAGATGGCGCCGGCGTAGGCCGACACGCCGAGCGCCACCGTCATGTAGCCGAGCTGCGACAGCGTCGAGTACGCGACGACGCGCTTGATGTCGTTGCTGACGATGCCGAGGAACCCCATGAAGAGCGCCGTCGTGCCGCCGATCACGATGATGAAGCTGAGCGCCGTCTCCGACAGCTCGAACAGCGGCGACATGCGCGCCACCATGAAGATGCCGGCCGTCACCATCGTCGCGGCGTGGATCAGCGCCGAGATCGGGGTCGGGCCTTCCATGGAGTCCGGCAGCCAGACGTGCAGCGGCACCTGTGCCGACTTGCCCATCGCGCCGATGAACAGGCAGATGCAGATCACGGTGACGGCCTGCCAGACGTGGCCCGGAAGGATCTCGAAGGTCGTCGCGGCGATGCGGTCCGCCTGGGCGAAGATCTCGGCGTAGTGCAGCGAGCCGGTCAGGTGGACGATGCCGGCGATGCCGAGCAGGAAGCCGAAGTCGCCCACCCGGTTCACGACGAAGGCCTTCATGTTGGCGAAGATCGCCGACGGCCGCGTATACCAGAAACCGATCAGCAGGTACGAGACCAGGCCCACGGCCTCCCACCCGAAGAACAGCTGCAGCAGGTTGTTCGACATCACGAGCATCAGCATCGCGAAGGTGAACAGCGAGATGTAGCTGAAGAAGCGGGTGTAGCCGGGGTCGTCGTGCATGTACCCGATGGTGTAGACGTGCACCATCAGCGACACGAACGTGACCACCACCATCATGAGCGCGCTCAGCCGGTCGACCAGGAAGCCGACTTCCATGCGGATGCCGTCGCTGACGAGCCAGGTGTAGACCGGTCCGTCGAACCCCGGGCCACCGTGCAGCAGGCCCCAGAGCACCCTGGCCGAGAGCACGAACGACAGCGCCACGGCCAGGATCGTGACGGTGTGCGCGCCGGCGCGCCCGATCCAGCGCCCGAGGAGGCCGGCCACGGCGGCGGCCGCAAGCGGCGCCAGGACGATGATGAGCAGGGTCTGTTCCACGGTTCAGCCCCGCATCGCGTCGAGTTCCTCGACGTTGATGCTGCGCCGCTGGCGGAACAGCACGACGAGGATGGCGAGGCCGATGGCGGACTCCGCCGCGGCCACGGTCAGGATGAAGAACACGAACACCTGCCCGCCGAGGTCCCCGAGGTGCCGCGCGAAGGCGATGAAGTTGAAGTTCACCGCGAGCAGCATCAGCTCGATGCACATCAGGAGCAGCAGCACGTTCTTGCGGTTGATGAAGATGCCGGCCACCGCCAGGCTGAACAGGATCCCGGACAGCAGCAGCACGTGGGACAGCGGGATCACTGCCGGCCCTCCGCGTCCATCTTGACGATCCGGACGCGGTCGCGGGCGCGCACCGCCACCTGCTTCGCGACGTCCTGCAGCTTCTGGCCCGGGCGGCGGCGCATGGTGAGCGTGATCGCCGCGACGATCGCCACGAGCAGAATCACGGCCGCCACCTCGAAGGGATACAGGTACTCGGTGTAGAGCAGCTCGCCGAGTGCCCGGGTGTTGGAGTGACCGGCCGGCAGCGGCGCGGGCACCGCGGCCTCGGGCAGGCCGAGGCCCCGCACCCAGACCACGAGGCCGATCTGCACCACGACCAGGAGCGCGACCAGCGCGCCGAGCGGGGCGTAGCGCGTGAATCCCTGGCGCAGCCGGTCGACGTCGATGTCCATCATCATGACGACGAACAGCCACAGCACCATCACGGCACCCACGTACACGACCACCAGCGTGATCGCCAGGAATTCCGCCTCGAGCAGCAGCCAGAGCACTGCGCTGTTGACGAACGCGAACACCAGGAACAGCGCGCAGTGCACCGGGTTGCGCGCCGTGATCACGCCGAGCGCCGCGACGACCAGCACCGCTGCGAAGACGTAGAAGAGGACGTTGACGATCATCGTGGAACCTGCTCAGCGGTACGGCGCGTCGGCCGCCTTGTCCGCGGCGATCATGGCCTCGTAGCGCTCGCCCACCGCGAGCAGCTTGTCCTTGGTCATGATGTTCTCCCCGCGGCGCTCCATGTGGTACTCGTGGATGCGCGTCTCGACGATCGCGTCCACCGGACAGGCCTCCTCGCAGAAGCCGCAGTAGATGCACTTGAACAGGTCGATGTCGTAGCGCGTCGTGCGGCG
>JALORV010000412.1 GCA_025458735.1 Burkholderiaceae bacterium
GGCGGCGCGCGGGATTCGACACCCGACGATTCTACGGACCGCGTACTCGACCCCACGGACGTCGCGGGTGCATCGGGCCGATGCAGCGCCCAGCGTGCCAGTGGCCAGACCGGTCTCAGTGTGAGCTTTGCGGCGCTCGCAGCGCCGCCCACGCGAGGCAGGCCCAGCCAGCCAGCAGCGCCACGCCGCCCACCGGCGTGATCACGCCAAGGCCGCGCACGCCGGTCAGCACCATCGCATACAGGCTGCCGCTGAACAGCACGGTGCCGAGGATGAAGAAGATCGCGGCCAGCGTCGTCGCGCGGCCGGGAAAGCGCGCGGCGGCCCAGGCCACGGCCAGCAGCGCGAGCGCGTGCACCAGTTGATAGCGCACCGCGGTCTCGAACACGGCGAGCTGATCAGGACTAACCCGAAGCTTGAGCCCGTGGGCACCGAACGCACCGGCCGCCACGCCGATGAATGCCGAGATCGCCCCCATGCCGAAAGCCAGCCGCTGCATCGCCGATTCCCTCCGCCCTGACCATCGCTGCGTACACTGGCGCGACCTGAACCGCCGATCTGTCCGCCATGTCCTGGACCCAGCCCACTGTCGCTCAAGCCTGGATTCTGCTCGCGCTCGCCGGCGTCCTCGAAATCGGCTGGGCGGTCGGCATGAAGGCCACCGACGGCTTCACGCGAACGATGCCGAGCGTGATCGTGGTGTCGACGGCGCTGCTGTCGTTCTGGCTGCTGGCGCTGGCGATGAAGGTGCTGCCGGTGGGCACCGCCTACGCGGTGTGGGTCGGCATCGGAGCGGCGGGCGCGGCCGTCTTCGGCATGCTGCTCTACCAGGAACCCGCCTCGGTCGGACGCATCGTCTGCCTGCTGCTGATCGTCGCCGGCGTCGTCGGCCTCAAGGCGTTCTCCGACGCCTGAGCGACCTGAGCGCGGCCGTCTCAACTTACTGCTCGCGCCCCGCGCGCGGCCACTGGCGCCGCGACGCAGCCGGCCTGTCGCCGGACGGCAGACACGGCTGCTGCCGTTGATATGCTGCGCGCCGTTTGCCAGAGCCTCTTCGCCAGAGCCTCCTCGCCAGAGCCTCCTAGATGACCCGCCCGCCTCTCTCACTCGTCCTGATCGCTGCGCTGGCGGCCGCCGCGTTGCTGGCCGCCTGCCGGCCCGGCGGCGGCGCGCGCGCCGATGGTCTGGAGCCGTGCCGGCTGCCCGGCATCGAGCGCGAGATCCTGTGCGGGTCGGTCGCGGTGCCTGAAGATCCCGACCAGCCGGCCGGACGCCGGATCGAGGTCCGCTTCGCCGTCGTGCCCGCGGTCGCACGCAACAAGCAGCCGGATCCGGTGTTCGTGCTGGCGGGCGGACCCGGCCAGGCCGCCACCCGCGTCATCGGGCTGACACTGCCGTTCCTTGCCGAACTCAACGCGCGCCGCGATCTGGTCTATGTCGACCAGCGCGGAACCGGCGGATCGAGTCCGCTCGACTGCCCGGACGACGATGCCTCGCTGGCTGCGACGCTCGATCCAGCGCAGCAGCTCGACCAGCTGCGCCGTTGCCTGCGTGAACTGAAGTCCGACACCCGGCAGTTCGCCACCTGGATCGCGGTCGGCGATCTCGAGGCCGTGCGCATGAAGCTCGGCGCCGACCGCATCAACCTGTGGGGCGGCTCCTACGGCACCCGCGTCGCGCTGGAGTTCCTGCGCCAGTTCCCGCACCGCCCGACATGGCGCTGCCGGCCGCCTTCTCGCTCGACGCCGACGCCGCGCTCTCCGCGCTCACCGCAGCCTGCCGCGACGACTCCCGCTGCCGCGCGCGCTATCCGGACTTCGCCGAACGCATCGCGGCGTTGCTGGCACGCGCCGAGGCCGGCTTCGACATCGAGGTGGCGGACCCGCTGAGCGGGCGGCGGCAGACCCTGCGGGTCGACCGCACGCTGGTCGCGTCGCTGCTGCGGGTGCCGCTGTACGTGCCGACGCTGGCGGCCGGACTGCCCTATGCGCTGGCCGCCGCCGGCGGTGGCCAGTACGACGCGCTGGTCGCGCTGACCGCAGCCGTCGCCGGCCGCGTCGGCGAGAACTTCGCGCTCGGCATGCACTTCGCCGTCATCTGTGCCGAGGACCTGCCGCGGATCACGCCGGAGCTCAGCGCCCGCGCGGCGCAGTCGCGCTTCGGAACGGCCTTCGTCGACCTGTACACGCGGGCCTGTGCCAGCGTCGCCACGCGGCCGGTGCCGGCGGCGTTCTACGCCGTGCCGCGCAGCGACGTGCCGGTGCTGGTGCTGTCGGGAGGACTCGACCCGGCCACGCCACCGCGGCACGGGGCCGCGGTCGCGGCAGCGCTCGGCAACGCGCGGCACATCGTCGCGCCCGCACTGGGTCATGGCGTCAGCGGCCAGGCCTGCGCGCCGCGGCTCATCACGCGCTTCGTGCGCGAGCGCGACCACATCAACCTCGACGCCGGGTGCCTGGAGCAGTTGCCGACCGCGACCTTCTTCGAACCGATCGAGTCAGTGCGGCGGGAAACGACGCGATGATCGAGGCCCGGCAGCTCGCCAAGTCCTTCGTCGCGCGCGTCGGCCGCCAGCGCAGCACGGTGCCGGCGGTGGCCGACGTCAGCTTCGATGCCCCGGATGGCGCCATCACGGCGCTGCTCGGACCCAACGGCGCCGGCAAGACGACGACGCTGCGCATCGTCGGCACGCTGGTGGCCGCCGACGCCGGCACCGTGAGCGTGGGCGGGCTGGACACCCGCGCCGATGCGCGCGGCGTGCGCGCCTGTCTCGGCATGCTGTCCGACGCGCGCGGCCTGTACGCGCGGCTCACCGCGCGCGAGAACATCGCCTACTACGCCGATCTGCGCGGGATCGCACGCGGCGCGCTGGATGCACGGCTGTCGATGCTGGCCGAACTGCTCGACATGGGTGCGCTGCTCGACCGTCGCACCGAGGGCTTCTCCACCGGCGAGCGGATGAAGGTGGCGCTGGCGCGCGCGCTGGTGCACGACCCCCAGCACCTGATCCTCGACGAGCCGACCAGCGGCCTCGACGTGCTGTCGACGCGCGCCCTGCGCCGCCTGCTCGGCCACCTGCGCTCCGAAGGCAAGTGCATCGTGCTGTCTTCCCACATCATGCAGGAGGTGGAGCAGCTCGCCGATCGCATCGTGATCGTCGCGCAGGGCCGCAGCGTGGCGCACGGCACGGCCGCCGAGCTCCGCGCGCAGGCCGGCGCCGGGTCGCTGGAAGATGCCTTCGTGGCGCTGGCCTACCCCGACGCGACCGTCCGCTGGTCGTGTTCCGCAAGGAGCTCAGGGACGCCCTGCGCGATCGCCGCACCTGGCTGGTGGTGCTGGCCAGCTCGCTGCTCGCCGGCCCGGTGTCGATGCTGCTGATCGCGAGCTTCGTGTCGAGCGCCGAGGAAAGCGCCGCCCGCCGCGAAGTCGTCATCGCCAACGCCGCCGCCGCACCCGCACTGGTCAACTACCTGCAGCGGCAGGGCGCCTCGGTGCGCGACGCGCCGCCAGAGTATCGCGACGAGCTGCGCTCCGGCCGGCTGCAGAACGCCGTGGTCGTGATCCCGGACGACTTCGCGCGCCGCTTTGCGGCCGGCGAGACGATCCGACTCGAAGTGGTGTTCGACGAAACCGCCAACCGCGCGCAGCCGGCGGTGCGCACCGCCATGGCGCTGCTGCAGGGCTTCAACCGCGAACTCGGCACGCAGCGCCTGTGCAGATCGAGGAAGTGAACCTGGCCGGCAGCCGCGCCCGCGGCGCACAGCTGCTGTTCCTCGTGCCCTGGCTGGCGCTCGTCGGCGCCGTGGTGGGCGCCATCAGCGTCGCGATCGACGTCACCGCCGGCGAGCGCGAGCGGGGTTCGCTCGAGCCGCTGCTGATGAACCCGGTATCCACCGGTGCCATCGTCGCCGGCAAGTGGGCAGTGACCGCAGCCTGTTCCGCCGCCGTGGTGCTGCTGACGCTGGCCGGATTCACCGCGGCCATGCAGTTCGTGCGCAGCGAGAACCTGGCGGCGCTGATGCAGTTCGGCCTGCCGGAGATCGGCCTGTTCATCGTCATGCTGCTGCCCTTCTCGGCGATGGTGGGCTCGCTCAACATGCTGGCGGCGACCTACGGGCGCAGCCACAAGGAGGCACAGACCTATGCCAGCTACATCACGATGCTGGTCAACTTCGTGCCGATCCTGCCGCTCTTCCTGACGTTGCGGGATGCCCCGTGGCAGCTGCTGGTGCCGGCGCTCGGCCAGCAGACCGTCCTGATGCGGGCGCTGCGGGGCGAGACGATCGGAGCCATCGACATCATCGTGCCGTCGGCCGTCGCGCTGGCGATCACGGCCGCGGCGCTGCTGCTGCAGGCGCGCCTGCTGCGCGAGGAGCGCATCGTGTTCTCGCGCTGAGCGCCGCCCTGCGGTGCCTGGCGGCCCTGGGCGGCGCAGGGTCGCCCGGCACCCGCCCGGGCCGGCGGTGTCATGGCCGGGTCGAGGGCATTTCCGGCGATTGGCGGACACTGCGGGTGCGATAATCCGGCCCCGATGTCTTCGCCAATGACTGCCACCGAGCCCCAGATCGCCGCGGGTGAAGCGACCGCGCCGATGCCCAAGACGATCGGGCGCTTCACGATCCTCAACGAGATCGGCCGCGGCTCCTACGGCGTCGTCTGGGCGGCGCACGATCCGGTGCTGGCGCGCGAGGTCGCGATCAAGGTCATACCGCTGGCGCGCGAGGCCGAGTTCCGCACGCAGATCGAGGCAAACTTCCTGCGCGAAGCGAAGTCCGCGGGCGGCATGAGCCACCCGAGCATCGTCACCATCTACGACGCCGGCAAGACCGAGAGCTTCGCCTACATCGCAATGGAGCGGCTGCACGGCCAGGACCTGCACGAGTACCTGGCCGGCGGCAACCGCATGAGCCCGCGCCAGGCCGCCTCGATGATGATGCGGCTGGCCGACGCGATCCACTACGCCAACAAGCGCGGCCTGGTCCATCGCGACATCAAGCCGTCGAACATCTTCCTGTCGCGCGACCTCAAGCCGAAGCTGCTCGATTTCGGCACCGCGCTGGCGCCGGCGCCGAAGGACGCGAAGGACAAGGGCACGCGTCATCTGGTCGGCACACCCAACTACATGTCGCCCGAGCAGGCCAAGGGCGACCCGCTCGACGCGCGCAGCGACATCTTCTCGCTCGGCACCATCCTGTACGAACTGCTGGCCGGCCGGCGCGCCTTCGACGGCCGCACCATCGACGAAACGCTCGAGCAGGTGATTTCCGCGCATCCGCGCGCGGTCGACAAGATCCGGCCGGAAACGCCGGCGGCACTGGTCACAATCGTGCGCAGGGCCATGGAGCGCGACCCGTCGCAGCGCTACCAGAAGGCCGCGGATTTCCGCAATGCGCTGGCGGACTTCGTCGACGGGTCGCGGGCGCCGGGCGCCGACGTCTCGGTCGCGACGCGGCCCGCGGAACCGCCGCCGCAGCCATCACGGCTGAAGCTGATGGTGGGCGGCACCGCGGTCGTGGCGGCACTGCTGGTGCTGCTGTTCGCACTGAGACCCGACCCGGAACCGGCTCCTGCACCCGAGCCGCCCGCACCGGTCCCGCTGACGCCGACACCCCCGCCACCGGCGGCCGAAGTCCCGCCCGAGCCTGCCCCGGCCGTTGAAGAGACCAAGCCCGCGGAGTTCCGCACCGGTCAACGGCGTCGCCCCGAGCCGACCACGGTGGCGCCCCCGGTGCGTGACGGCACGGTGAATCTGGCTGTCACACCATGGGGCGAAGTGTTCGTCAATGGTGCACCC
>JALORV010000413.1 GCA_025458735.1 Burkholderiaceae bacterium
GCCTTCACCTGGGGCGTGCTAGACCGTCTGCTCGAAGAGGAGTGGCTGCAGATCGACGGCGTGTCCGGCACTTCGGCGGGGGCGATGAACGCGGTCGTGATGGCCGACGGGCTGGCCGCCGGCGGCCATGCGCAGGCCCGCGTCGCGCTCGACGCCTTCTGGCGGCGCGTGTCGGATGCGGCGCTGCTGAGCCCGTTCCGCCGTGGCCCGCTGGAGATCCTGACCGGCCGATGGACCCTCGACTACTCGCCGCTGTTCGTCGCGATGGATCTCGCCGCCCGGGTGTTCTCGCCCTACGACCTCAATCCCCGCGACAACAATCCGCTGCGCGACATCCTGGCCGAGAGCGTCGACTTCGAGCGCGTCTCGCGGGCGAAGACCAAGGTCTTCGTCAACACCACGCACGTGCGCACCGGCCGCGGCCGCGTGTTCCGAAACCACGAGCTGACGCCCGATGTGCTGCTGGCCTCGGCCTGCCTGCCGACGCTGTTCCAGGCGGTGGAGATCGACGGCGAGGCCTACTGGGACGGCGGCTACACCGGCAATCCGACCATCGCGCCGCTGGTGCGCGAGTGCAAGTCGCTCGATACGATCCTGGTGCAGATCAATCCGGTCGAACGTCCCGGCACGCCGCGCAGCGCCAACGAGATCCAGAACCGGCTCAACGAAGTCTCGTTCAATGCGACGCTGCTGAAGGAAATGCGGGCCGCCGCGCTGATCCGCCAGCTGGCCGCCAACGCGACGTCCGGCGAGCTGGGACTGCTCGCCCGCATGCGCTTTCACCGCATCACCAGCCCGATGATGGTCGAACTCGGCTACTCGTCGAAGCTGCTGGCGGAGTGGAACTTCTTCCAGATGCTGCGCGACGAGGGCCGCCGCGTCGCCGGGCAGTTCCTCGCCGAGCATGGCGACGACCTGGGCGTGCGCGCCTCGATGGACCTGGCGACGATGCTCGACCAGGAGTAAGGCCGGCAGCACCCGCCGGCCTGCACCAGGCGGCTACAGGCGTCCTTCCTCGACGGCGTGACAGGCCACCTCGGCGGTGCCGCCGGCGTGCTGCACGAGCCGCAGCTGCGGCACCTCCGAGCGGCAGCGCGCGTTGGCATGCGGGCAGCGCGGATGGAAGGTGCAGCCCGGCGGCGGGTTGAGCGGATTGGGCACCTCGCCGGCCACCGGCGTGCGCGCACGGCCGGTCATGTCGAGATCGGGAATCGCATCGAGCAGCATGCGCGTGTACGGGTGCCGTGGCGCCTCGAACAGCAGCCGGCGCGGCGCCAGTTCGACGATGCGGCCCAGATACATGACGCCGACGCGATCCGAGATGTGGTGCACCACCGCCAGGTTGTGCGAGATGAACAGGTACGTCAGGCCCATCTCGCGCTGCAGGTCCTTCATCAGGTTCAGCACCTGCGCCTGCACCGAGACATCCAGCGCCGAGGTCGGCTCGTCGCACACCAGGAACTCGGGCTTGGTGGCGAGCGCGCGCGCGATCGACAGGCGCTGGCGCTGACCGCCGGAGAACTGGTGCGGATACTTCTCCTTGTCGGCCGGAGCCAGCTTCACCTGGTGCAGCAGTTCGTCGACGCGTGCGCCGATCTGCGCCTTGTCGCGCATCAGGCCGTGTGCGATCAGCGGCTCGGCGATGATGTCGCGCACCCGCCAGCGCGGATTCAGGCTCGCATACGGGTCCTGGAAGATCATCTGCAGCTTCTGCCGCAGGCTGCGGCCGGCCGCCGTGTTCATTTCGGCCAGGTCGTGGCCGAAGAACTCGACCCGCCCGCGCGTGGGCCGGTACAGCCCCACCAGCAGTCGCGCGACGGTCGACTTGCCGCAGCCCGATTCGCCGACCAGCGACAGGGTTTCGCCGCGACGGATGGAGAAACTGACACCATCGACCGCATGCAGCAGCTGCCGTCCGCTGCGCTCGAGCACGCGGTTGAGCCACGGCGGGGAAACGTCGAAGGTCTTCGCAATGCCCTCGGCCCGGACGATGGTGTCGGCCGCGCCCGCAACGGCGCCTGTGCCTTGTGCTGGGGTCGCCACGGCCGTCATGGTTCAGGCGGCACGCGGCAGGCTGCCGGCGGCATGCAGCCAGCAGGCGGCGCGCGACGCGCCCGCGGGCAGCAGGTCCGGCCGCTCGCGCGAGCAGCGTTCGAAGGCCTGCGCACAGCGCGGGTGGAAGGCGCAGCCCGGTGGTATCGCCGTCCCGACCGTATAGGGATGCTGCGGCCGGTGAATGACGTCGGCGACCGGCCCGATCTCGGCAATGCGTCCGGCGTACATGACTGCGACGCGGTCCGCCGTCTCGGCGATCACGCCCATGTCGTGCGTGACCAGCATGACGGCGGTGCCGTGCTCGCGGCACAGCGTCTTGAGCAAGGAAATGATCTGCGCCTGGATCGAGACATCGAGCGCGGTCGTCGGCTCGTCGGCGATCACCAGTTTCGGCTCCGCGGCCAGCGCCAGCGCGATGACCACCCGCTGGCGCATGCCGCCCGAGAACTGG
>JALORV010000030.1 GCA_025458735.1 Burkholderiaceae bacterium
CCAGCTGAACACCACGTCGTCGCCGGTCTGCGCCTCGATGTACTGGCGGATGTGGCGCTCCAGCATCTCGTCGGCCATGCGCGGCTGGCGCGGCTGCCCCAGCAACTCTTCCTTGTGCAGGTAGTAGCAATAGGTGCAGTCGAGATTGCACATGGACCCGACCGGCTTGACCATCGCATGGAAGCGATGCTTCATGCCCGGGGGCAAGGGCTGCAGCGCCACCGTCGGCTCTTCGTGCCGGGTGGACCTGGGCGGCGCAACGATCTTCAGCGGTTCGGACGACATGCGCTTCTCGGGTTCGGGGTGATGCGAAAGTACGTGTGCAGAGTATCCGACCGAAGGCGCCGGAGCGTCGCCGGCCAAGCGTCTCGACCACTTTTGCGGCCTGCGGAATTCCGATAGACCGTGATCGGACCCTGCCAGAAACTGCGGTCCGCCTGCAGTCACCGATGCATCTGCAATCAGCGAACGCATCGATCTCTTCGGAATCTTCGTGTTCCACGCACCGCTGCAGGGCACCCGCAACCAGGACTCAACACAACAAGGGGCGCCCGCGAGGCGCAGCATCATGACCCACCAGAGACAAGCCACCGCACGTGGCGCGAGACGCAGTCCCCTCCGGCCCACGGTGGCCGCCGCGGCAGTGATGTGCGCCTTGGGCGCCACGGGCGTCGCGCAGGCCTTCGACATCGACACCGGCAACGAGAGTCTCAGCGCGCGCTGGGACAACACGGTGCGCTACAACCTCGGCTCGCGTGTCAGTGACCAGGACGCAGCCATCCTCAAGAACCCGAACGCCGACGACGGCGATCGCAACTTCGACAAGAACTCGCTGGTCACCAACCGGCTCGACCTGTTGTCCGAATTCGATCTCGTCTGGCAACGCAGATTCGGCCTTCGGCTCAGCGCTGCCGGTTGGTACGACCAGGCCTATTCCAGCCTGGACAACACCAACACCGCGACCGCCAACACGCTGGTCAACGGCTTGCCGGTGGCGGGCGCGCTCAGCTCCTACACGAAGCGCTATGCGAAGGGTGCGTCGGCCGAAATGCTCGACTGGTTCGTCTTCGGCAACTTCGACGCCGGTGGTGTTCCCGTCAGTGCGCGCCTGGGCCAGCACACCGCCTACTGGGGCGAGAGCCTGCTGCTGGGCGGGCTGATCCACGGCGTCGCCTACGCGCAGAACTCGGTCGATGCCTGGAAGCTGCAGGCCACGCCGGGCAGCGAGGCCAAGGAATTCATCCGCCCGCGCGGCGGCCTCACGATCCAGGCGCAGCCGACGCATGAGCTTTCACTGGCCGCGCAGTGGTTCTACAACTGGCAGGCCGTGCGCTCGCCCGAGTCGGGCAGCTACCTGGCGGGCAGCGACCCGGTCACCTTCGGCGGCGACTCGCTGATCAGCGGGCCGAACCCGTTTGCCGCCGTGATTCCGGGCGCGCCCGCGGCCCTGCGGCTGTGGAACGCGCAGGCGGTGCCGAAGTCGCGCAACAGCGCAAGCCTGGGCGACTTCGGTATCTCCGCGCGCTGGAGCCCGCAGTGGCTCGACGGCACGCTCGGCTTCTATGGCCGCAATACCACCGACATCCTGCCGCAGCTGATGGTGACGCCGGGCGTGGCAACGCTGCCGGCGGCCACCTGCACGGCCATCGGTGGCACGGTGCTCGCGCCGACGACCTGCCTCGTCAACCCGAAGGCGACCACCGTCGCCGACTTGCAGAAGTACGGCAAGGCCGGCACCTACCAGACGGCCTACGGCAACAACATCCAGCTCTACGGCCTGAGCCTGTCGAAGAACCTCGCCGGCGTCTCGGTCGGCAGCGAGCTGTCGTACCGGCAGAACATGCCGCTGGTCAGCGACGCCGTCTCGGTGGTGCCGGCGGCATTGGTACCCGGCATACCCGGCGCCATCGCCACCACGGCCGTGCCTGACAACTACGACACGCCCGCTGCGCGCGGCAACACCTGGCACGGTCTGATCAACGGCACCTACGTGGTGCCGCAGACGCCGCTGTTCGATACCGCCACCATCGCCAGCGAGCTGACCTGGATGTACCTGGACAAGGTCACCCAGAACGCCGCCGTGTACAAGGGCCGCTCCAACTACGTCGGCATCGACAAGCCGACGAGCAGCTATTGGGGCCTGGGCGTCAACTTCACGCCGACCTGGTACCAGGTGCTGGCCGGCGTGGACCTGTCGATGCCCATGAGCTGGAACCAGGGCATCCGCGGCAACGCGGCCACCACCTTCGGCGGCAACAAGGGCACCGGCAGCTGGAGCCTGGGACTGGGCGCGACGATCCAGCAGACCTACCTCGTCAACCTGTCCTACGTGGACTATTTCGGCAAGTACGACACGAACCCCGCCACCGGCACGGCAACCGTCTTCAACGGCAGCAGCGCGGCGATCTCCGATCGCGGCTGGGTGTCGCTCACCTTCAAGACCACCTTCTGAGGAGCAATTCGATGAACTTCACCAAGTCATGGCTGGCGCTGGCCGCCACCGCTGCCATCACCTTCGTTGCCGGCTCCTCCTGGGCGGGCGTCTCGGCCGATGAGGCCAAGCAACTGGGTACCACGCTCACGCCCATTGGCGCCGAGAAGGCCGGCAACAAGGACGGCACGATTCCCGCCTGGACCGGCGGCATGACCACGCTGCCGCCCAAGTTCGAGAAGGGCAGCAACAAGCGCGTCGATCCCTACGCCGACGAGAAGCCGCGCCTGGTGATCACCGGCAAGGATCTGGCCGCGCACGCCGACAAGCTGACCGAAGGCACCAAGGAGCTGCTCAAGCGCCACCCGACGATGCGCGTCGATGTCTATCCGACGCACCGGCCTGCCTACTTCCCGACCCGCGTCGTCGAGAACACCCTCAAGAACGCCACCGGCGCAAAGATCATCGACGACGGCCTGGGCACCGACAACGTGCTGCCAGGCTACCCGTTCGCCATCCCGAAGACCGGCAACGAGGTGATGTGGAACCACCTGATGAACTACCGCGGTCTGGGCTACACCGCGAAGTTCGACATCTGGAACGTTGATGCCTCCGGCCGGCCGACGCTGGCCACCACCGGCGAGGCCGCCTATGCCTGGCCGATGTTCGATGCGAAGAAGACCGGGGTCATGAAGGAAACCGACCCGTTCTGGTACGTCAAGTTTCAGTACCTGGCACCGGCGCGCCGCAATGGCGAAGCCATGCTGGTGCACGACTCGGCCAACTCGCTGAAGCAGGGGCGTCGCGCCTGGCTATACCTGCCCGGCCAGCGCCGCGTGCGGCTTGCACCCGACATCGCCTACGACACCCCGAACCCGGGCTCGGCCGGCGCCAGCACCTATGACGACGGCTCGCTGTTCAACGGTGCGATGGACCGCTACGACTTCAAGCTGGTTGGCAAGAAGGAGATGATCGTTCCGTACGGCAACTACAAGCTGACCTACTCGGCGAAGCCGGCCGATGTCACGCAGCCCAACCACATCAATCCCGACATGGTGCGCTGGGAACAGCACCGCGTCTGGGTCGTCGAGGCCAACCTGAAGCCCGGCAAGCGCCACATCTACGCCAAGCGCATCTTCTACATCGACGAGGACTCGTGGGTGACCGTGGCTTCCGACGCGTTCGACGCGCGCGGTCAGCTGTTCCGCTCGGGCTACTCATTCTCGTCGTTCAGCTACGACGTGCCGGCAATGTGGACCGACACGCAGGCCTTCTACGACTTCACCGGCGGCATGTACACGGTGCTCGGCCTCGCCGGCCCCTACCACGGCATCAAGTACATGACCGAGATGCCGGCCGAGACCTTCTGGTCGGCCGAGCAACTGTCCGGCACCGGCGTTCGCTGAGGCCAGCACCCGGCCTGTGCACTGAAACGCCGGCGTGCGTCGCGCACGCCGGTCGGGCAGCGCCCTGCCCCCGATCAATTTTCATTCGATGGAGGGCGCCGCTATGCAGGTGCTGCGCATGTCGATCGTCGTGCTGGCCACGGCGTTCACTTTCAACGCGAGTTCGCTCGCCGCGGGCCCTGGATTCCAGGACCCGCTCGCGGTGCCGGCGCAGGCGTCCTCTTTGGCCGCACGCGGCCCGCTGCAGGGCGTGGCCCGCGCCGGCCAGCGCCTGGTTGCGGTCGGCCAGCGCGGTCACATCGTGCACTCGACCGACGGCGGCAGCACCTGGCGGCAGGCCAAGGTGCCGGTGAGTTCGGACCTGACGGCGGTGTTCTTCGCCAGCGAGCTCAAGGGCTGGGCGGTCGGGCACGACGGCGTGGTGCTGGCCACCACCGACGGTGGCCGGAACTGGACGCTGCAACTCGACGGCCACCGCGCGAACGACCTTCTCGTGCGCCAGCTCGAGCAGCGCGCCCAGGCGCAGCCGCAAGCGGCCGAGCTGAAGACGCTGCTCGACGACGCGCGGCGCTACAAGGAACAGGGCGCCGACAAGCCCTTTCTCGACGTCTGGTTTGCCGACGAGAAAGTCGGCTGGATCGTCGGCGCCTACAACCTGATCTTTCGCACCACCGATGGCGGCCAGCACTGGGAGCCGTGGTTCGACCGCACCGACAACCCCAAGCTGCTGAACCTGCACGCGGTGGCGCAGGTCGGCGACGGCCTCTACGTGGTCGGCGAGAGCGGGCTGGTGTTGCGTCTCGACGCCGCCTCGCAGCGTTTCGTGGCCCGGCCCACGCCCTACAAGGGCAGTTTCTTCGGCGTCGTCGGCACACGGTCCACCGTGCTCGTGTACGGCCTGCGCGGCAATGCCTACGTCAGTGAGTCGGGCGGTGCCGCCTGGCAGAAAGTCGAGGCCGGCTTGCCGGTCACGATCGTCGCCGCAACGGCCTTGCCAGACGGCCGGCTGGCACTGGCAGACGCCAGTGGCCGGGTGGCGATCAGCAACGCCGAAGGGCGCGACTTCAAGCCCGTTGCATTGAAGCCGGCGATGCCGCTGGCCGGCATGGCCGACGCCGGCGGCGGCAAGTTGGCCCTGGTGGGGCCCCGTGGTGTCGCGGTGACCGCGCTGCCACCCAACTGACAGATTGAGGAGCGCCGACATGGCCACCGTCACCGACGATCTCGACCAGATGCCCGTGGTCCGCGACCTTGCGGACTTCGACCCGCGTTCGGGCAACTGGCTGGAGCGCCTGGTCTTCAACCACCGCACAGCGGTGATGGTCGCCTGCGCCATCGCCACGCTGGTACTGGCCTGGTTTGCGGCCACCCGGCTGACGCTGAACGCGAGCTTCGAGAAGATGCTCCCGTCCGGCCACCCCTACATCCAGAACTACCTGGCCCACAAGACGGAGTTGCGCGGCCTGGGCAATGCCATGCGCGTGGTGGTCGAGAACACCGGCGGCGACATCTTCGACCCGGCCTACCTCGAAGCGCTCAAGCAGATCAACGACGAGCTCTTCCTGACGCCCGGCGTGGACCGCGCCTGGGTCAAGTCGATCTGGACGCCCGTGGTGCGCTGGACCGAGGTCACCGAGGAGGGCTTCCGCGGCGGGCCGGTGATGCCCGACGCCTACAACGGCTCGGCCGCCTCGGTGGAGCAGCTGAAACAGAACATCGCGCGCGCCGGTATCGTCGGCAGCCTGGTGGCCCCCGACTTCAAGTCGAGCATGATCTTCGTGCCACTGCTCGACAAGGACCCGCGCACCGGCGCGCGCATCGACTACCACGCGCTGTCGAAGGTGGTCGAAGAGAAGATCCGCGACCGCTTCGAAAAGGCCGCGTCCGCGGACAAGGCGGCGCCGAAAGTCAAGGTCCACGTGATCGGCTTCGCCAAGCTGATCGGCGAGCTGATCGACGGTCTGGTCAAGGTGACGGCCTTCTTCGGCGTCGCAGCGCTGATTGCCACCGCCATCATCTTTCTGTACACGCGCTGCCTGCGCAGCACCGCGCTGGTCATCGCCTGCTCGATCGTGGCCGTGGTCTGGCAGCTGGGGCTGGTGGCCGCATTCGGCTTCGAGCTCGACCCGTTCTCGATCCTGGTCCCCTTCCTCGTCTTCGCCATCGGCGTCTCGCACGGCGCGCAGAAGATGAACGGCATCATGCAGGACATCGGCCGCGGCACGCACCGTCTGGTGGCCGCGCGCTACACCTTCCGGCGGCTGTTCCTGGCCGGCCTGACGGCGCTGCTGGCCGACGCGGTGGGCTTCGGCGTGCTGATGGTGATCGACATCCCGGTCATCCGCGAGCTGGCGCTGACCGCCAGCCTCGGTGTTGCGACGCTGATCTTCACCAACCTGCTGCTGCTGCCAGTGCTGCTGTCCTACACCGGCGTGAGCCCGCGCGCGGCCGAGCGCAGCCTGAAGGAAGAGCGCGAGGAGACCCGCGGCAAGGGCCTGGGCCAGCTGTGGTCGATGCTGGACAAGTTCACGACGCGGCCCTGGGCGCTGGGCGCGCTGGGTGTCGCGGCCGTGCTGGCCGTCGGCGGCTTTGCCGTCAGCACAAAGCTGCAGATCGGCGACCTCGATCCGGGCGCGCCCGAGCTGCGGGCCGACTCGCGCTACAACCAGGACAACGCCTTCATCACGAAGAACTACACGCTGTCGTCGGACCAGTTCGCGGTGATGGTGAAGACGCCCGCCGAAGGCTGCCTCAAGTACGAGACCCTGGTCGACGCCGACCGGCTGGCCTGGACGCTGCGCCAAATTCCCGGGGTGCAGACGACGGTGTCGCTGGCCGACGCGGTGCGCCAGATCACCGCCGGCTCCTTCGAGGGCAACCCGAAGTGGCTCACGATCAGCCGCAACCAGGACGTGCTGAACTACGCCGCGCAGCAGGCGTCGAGCAGCAACCCCGACCTCTTCAACACCGACTGCTCGGTGATGCCGGTC